>JAICEP010000072.1 GCA_025924095.1 Sorangium sp. | reverse complement strand
CCGCGATCGCGGCCATCTCGAGGTCGTCCGAGAAGAGCACCCCCTCGAAGCCGATCTCGCCGCGAAGGAGGCCGGTGCAGATGGATCGGGAGAGCGTCGCCGGCACGCCGGGATCGAGCGCCTCGACGACGATGTGCGCCGTCATCAGCGACGCGACCCCGGCGCGGGAGGCGGCGCGGAACGGCGGTAGCTCGATCTCGTCGAGGCGGCCGCGGCCGTGGGCGAGGGTCGGGAGCGCGAGGTGGCTGTCGAGCGCCGTGTCGCCGTGCCCCGGAAAATGCTTGCCGCAAGCGAGGACGCGCTCCTCCTGGAGCCCCTCGAGGAACGCGACGCCGCCCTGCGCGGCGGCGCGAGGATCGCGGCCGAAGGCGCGATCGCCGATGATCGGGTTCGCGGGGTTCGAGTCGACGTCGAGCACGGGGGCGAAGTTCAGGTTGATGCCGACAGCCCGGAGCTCGGACGCGACGGCGCGCGCCGCGCGGCGCAGCAGCGGGAGATCCATGAGGTCGCCGAGCGAGCGCATCGGCGGCAGCTTCAGGAACGGCGCGGGCAGGCGGGTGACGCGGCCCCCCTCCTGATCGATGCCGAGGAAGGGAGGCCGATCCGGGCCGCCCGCCGCGGCGAGCGCCGCGCAGAGCCGCAGCGTGGCGTCCAGGTCAGGGACGTTGCGCCGGAAGAGGATCGCTCCACCCCTCCGCCCCTCGGCGAGCGCCCGGAGGTACCGGGCGGGCGGCTCGGCGCCGTCGAAACCGCCCACGATGAGCTGACCACACAGGACCTCGAGCTCCAGATCGAGCTGCACCGTCCACCACCTCTCGCGCGGCCAATGCGCGTGGCTGGCCGCAGGGTCCGTTCGTAAACGACCTGGGCCGGCGAGGCCACTTTTGAGGGACGCGCCGGAGCGCCCGCGGGAGGGCGCGCCGCGGCCCGCCCGTCAGAAACGGAGCGCGATCTTCCCGAAGTGCCCGCCGCTCGCCATGTGGTCGAGCGCCTGGCGGATCTCGGTGATGGGGAACACGCGGTCGACGACCGGGCGGAGGCCGCTCGCCGCGATCGCGCGGTTCAGGTCCTCGAACATCGCGCGCGAGCCGACGAAGATGCCCTGCGCGCGGATCTGCTTCATCAGGATGGGGAACAGGTTGAGCTCCGGCGCGCCGCCCGAGAGCACGCCGATGAGGCTCACGCGCCCGCCGATCCGCACCGCGCGGAGCGTCCGGGCGAGCGTGCCCGCGCCGCCCACCTCGATCACCTGATCCACCCCCGCCCCGCCGGTGAGCGAGAGCGCCTGCGTGTCCCAGTCGGGCGTCGTGCGGTAGTTGATCGTCTCCGACGCCCCGAGCGACCTCGCGCGCTCGAGCTTCTCGTCGCTGCTCGAGGTGACGAGGACGCGGGCGCCCGCGAGCCGGGCGAGCTGCAGCGCGAAGATCGAGACGCCGCCCGTGCCCTGCACGAGCACCGTGTCGCCCGCCTTGAGGTGGCTCGCCGCGAAGAGCGCGTTCCAGGCGGTCACCGCGGCGCACGGCAACGTCGCGGCCTCCTCGTCCGTGAGGTGCGGCGGGACCGCGACGACCCCCTCCTGATCCAGGAGCACCTGCTCCGAGAGCACCCCCGGCAGCTCTCCGCCGAGCGCCCCCTTCGTCTTGGCCCAGGAGATCTCCCCGTCGATCCAGCGCTGGTGGAAGATCGGGCAGACGCGATCGCCGGCCTTCACCCGCGTCACGCCATCCCCCACGCCGATCACCTCGCCGACCCCGTCCGAGAGCGGGACGAGCGGCAGCGAGAGCTTCGGGTTGTAGAGGCCCTTCGCCATGAGCAGGTCGCGGAAGTTGAGCGACGCCGCCTTCATCCGGAGGACGATCTGCCCGGGCCCAGGCTCCGGATCCGGGAGGTCCATCGGGCGGAGCGCGTCGAGGCCGAACGAACCCTGGAGAGCGAACGCTTTCATGCAGATCCTCCTTAGAGCGGAGGTGCGCTATCTCATGCGGGGTGGACCCGGTCAACGCGCCAGGCGCCGCGCAGCGCCTGGGAAGCGAGCCAGAGGCCCGGACGGCTTCGCGCGTCGGCGAGGGGCGGCGCCCCCGGGTGCGCGCGCGACAGCGAAGCGCTACCGTCGCGACAATGCACGCGAGCACGAGAAGCACGAGAAGCACGAGAAGAGGACGAGAGACACGAACGATGGGCCGGGCGCCCAGGCTGGGGCTCATCGCCGCGGGCGCCCACGCGCTCGCGTGCGGCGCGAGCGCCGGGAGGGAGCCGGCCGGAGGAACGCCGGAGGCGCGGGCCGCCGAGACAGCGACGGAGGAGAGCGCGCGCACCTCGGGGGGCGAGGCCTCGGACGCCGAGCCCGGCAGCGGCGGCGAGGCGCAGGCCGCATCCGCGCCGCCCGCGCCGGAGCAGCGGATGACCCGCGCGGAGGCGGGGCGGTACGTGCTCGCGCTGGTGAACCGCGATCGGGCTGCGCACAAGCTGCCGCCCGTCCGGTGGGACGAGACCGCGGCGCGCGCGGGGCGGCGGCACACGGAGGACATGGTCCGCGTGGGCTTCACCGGCCACTGGGGCAGCGACGGGTCGGTCCCGGAGGAGCGCTACACAGCGGCCGGAGGCGACGGCTTCGTCATGGAGAACGCCGGCTGCTTCGCCGACGCGATCCCGCGCGAGGTCGATCCGGATCCGCGCTTCTCCGCGGAGAGCCTCGAGCGGGTCCACCACGCCTTCATGAACGAGAAACCCCCGGCCGACGGGCACCGGCGCAACGTGCTCACAGCGTCGCACACGTCGCTCGGGGTCGGGCTGGCCAAGGCCAAGGGGTTCGACATCGCCTGCATGGCGCAGGAGTTCGTCGACGACTACGGCACGTACCAGAAGCTGCCCAGGCGGGCGCAGGTCGGCGAGGTGATCCAGGTGGCCGGCGAGGTCCGCGCGCCGGCGAAGATCGCGGGCGTCGGGATCTCGCGGATCGAGCCGGGCAAGCCGATCCCGCCGGAGAAGCTGCTCAGGATGGGCGGATACGCGATCCCGTCCCCCTACGCGACGTTCTTCCCGAGGGGCTTCAAGACGCCTATTCCTCTTCAGGTGACAGGCAATCGATTCGACATCGAGGTCCCGCTGAACGACCGCAGGCGGCCCGGCCTCTACGGCGTCAGCGTCTGGGCGACGTTCCCCCCCTCGAACGAGCTCAAGATGGTCTCGCTCCGCATCATCGACGTCGGCAAGGGAGGCGCGCGGTGAACCACAGCCGCCCTCCGGCGTCGTCGTCCGAGGATCTCGACGCGGTCAAGGTGCTCGATCACCTGGTCCGCCGCGCGGTCTCCATGGGCGCGAGCGACATCCACGTCGAGCCGAAGCGCGACAGCATCCGCGTGCGCTACCGCGTCGACGGCGTGATGGTCGCCCAGGGCCAGATCCCGATCGAGATCGGGCCGTCGCTCACGTCGCGCGTGAAGGTGCTCGCGCGGATGGATATGACCGAGCGGCGCCTGCCGCAGGACGGCCAGTTCGGCCTGGAGCTGCACGGGCACCCGCTCATCCACCTGCGCGCCTCGACGTTCCCCGCGATCCACGGCGAGACGCTGGTGCTGCGCGTGCTGCTCAGCCACCAGCTGATCGCGCTCGAGAAGCTCGGGCTCTCCGAGGGCGACGTGCCGCGGCTCCAGGGGCTCGCGGAGCGCGCTTCGGGGCTCATCGTCGTGTGCGGGCCGACCGGCTCGGGCAAGACGTCGACGCTCTACTCGCTGATCAAGGTGATGAAGACCAGCGAGCTCAGCATCGTCACGCTGGAGGATCCGATCGAGGTCGAGTTCGCCGATATCACCCAGGGGCAGACCAACCCGAGGCAGGGCTTCACGTTCGCGACCGGCCTGCGCGCGATCCTGCGGCAGGACCCGGACGTGATCATGGTCGGCGAGATGCGCGATCCAGAGACGGCGCAGATCGCGCTGCAGGCGAGCCTCACGGGGCACCTCGTGCTGTCGACGTTGCACACCTCGGACGCGGTCGACACGGTCGCGCGGCTCGTGGACCTCGGCGCGGAGTCGTGGATCGTGGCGAACGCCCTGCTCGCGGTGATCGCGCAGCGGCTCGTGCGGCGGCTCTGCGAGGAGTGCGCGGAGAAGTACGAGCTCGAGACCGCCGTGACGGACGAGGAGGAGCAGGTCCTCATCGAGAAGGGCACCGAGCTGAAGCGCGGGGTCGGGTGCCAGACCTGCCACCTGACGGGTTACCGGGGCCGGATCGGGCTCTTCGAGATGCTGGAGCTCGACGACGACCTGCGGGATCTCGTGAAGGCGCGGGCCGGGAAGCGCGCGTACCGGGACGCCTCGCGCAAGGTGGGGCTCGTGCCGCTCCGGCAGGCCGGGCTCACCAAGGTGAAAGAGGGCGTCACCTCCCTGGACGAGGTGCTCCGCGTGACGTGACGGCCGCTGGCGTGGCGCGCAGCGCGCAGAGCGCTGCGCGCGCTGCCGGTCAGGTGGCCTGCGAGGCGCCGTCGTCGACGGCGTTGGCGGCGATGACGCCCTTGTACCAGAGCGCGCTGTCCTTCGGGATACGGCGCTGCGTCTCGTAGTCCACCCAGACGATGCCGAACCGCTGGGAGTAGCCGCGGTCCCACTCGTAGTTGTCCATCAACGACCACACGAAGTACCCGGCGAGCGGCGCCCCCGCGTCCATCGCGCGCCGCGCAGCGACGAAGTGCTCGCGCAGGAACTGCAGCCGCTGCTCGTCCGGGATGCGGCCGTCCTTGTCGGGCCCGGTCGAGTAGGCCGCGCCGTTCTCCGTCACGTAGAGCTTGGGCACCCCGTACTCCACGTGCAGCCGGATGAGCAGCCGCCGGAGCCCGTCCGGGTACACCTCCCAGCCCATCTCGGTCTGCTCGGACGCGGGCGCGACGCGCTCCGTCCTCGGCAGGTTCTGCTCCTCGGGCACCTTGCTGCTCCGCAGCACCGCCCGGGAGTAGTAGTTGAGTCCGAGGAAGTCGCACTGCGTCGCGATGATGTCGAGATCGCCCGGCTTGCACACGGTCAGCCCCTCCGGCGGGAGGTGGCCCAGCGCGATGTAGTCCGCGATCATGTCCGCCGGGTAGTGCCGGCCGTACAGCGGATCGAGGAACCAGCGGCTGAAATACCCGTCGTAGTGGCGGGCCGCGTCGTAATCGGCAGCGCTCGGCGACGCGGGCATCGCGTAGTTCATGTTCAGCGTGATGCCGACCTCGGCGCCGGGGACGTTCTTGCGCAGCACGGGCACCGCGAGGCCGTGCGAGAGCAGGAGGTGGTGGCTCACCGCCAGCGCCTTGCCGAAATCGCGCATGCCCGGCGCGTGGATCCCCTTCTCGTAGCTGAGGAACGCCGTGCACCACGGCTCGTTGTGGGTGATCCACTTCTTGACGCGATCGCCGAGCCTCCGCGACACAACGTCGGCGAACTCCACGAACGCATCGGCCGTCGAGCGGTGCTGCCAGCCCCCGACCTCGTCCTGGAGCACCTGCGGCAGGTCCCAGTGGAAGAGCGTCGCGTACGGCTCGATCCCGGCCTCGAGCAGGCCGTCCACCAGCCGGCTGTAGAAGTCGAGCCCCTTCTGGTTCACCGCGCCCCGGCCGTTCGGGAGGATGCGCGGCCACGCGATCGAGAACCTGTAGGCCATCAGGCCCAGGCTCTTCATCAGCGCGATGTCTTCAGGCCACCGGTGATAGTGCTCGCACGCGATGTCGCCGTTGGTCCCGTCCGTGATCTGACCGGGCGTCTTCGCGAAGCGATCCCAGATCGACTCGCTGCGCCCATCCTCGCTCGTGGCGCCCTCGATCTGGTCGGAGGACGTCGCTGCCCCCCAAACAAACTTGTCGGGAAATCTCAGGGACGACATGTTCTCTCGCGATTCTCCTTAGACAGATACGGCCTCGGCGGAGGCAGGTACCTTGCGCTCGTACTGCGCGGAGGGAGCGACGGAACCGGGCGAGTAGAGGTGGCAGCGGACCCAGTGCCCCGAGCCAACGTCGACGGCCGCCGGCATCTGCTCCCGGCACGCGTTCATCACGCTCGGGCAGCGATCAGCGAAGGGGCAGCCCGGCGGCGGGTTGACGAGCTTCGGCGCGCCGGAGCGGGCCGGGAGCTCGCCGCGGATCGAGCCGTTCGGGTCCGGCACCGCCGAGAGCAGGAGCTTCGTGTACGGGTGCGCCGGCTGCTGCATCAGCTCCTCGCTCGGCGCGCCCTCCACGATGTGGCCGGCGTACATCACCATCGTGCGATCCGCGACGTAGCGCGCGCTCGCGATGTCGTGGGTGATGTAGAGGTACGAGATGCCGCGCTCCTCCTTGAGCTTCTCCATCAGGTTCAGGACGCCCATGCGGATCGAGACGTCGAGCATCGAGATCGGCTCGTCCGCGAGGATCACGCTGGGATCCACCGCGAGGGCGCGGGCGATCGCCACGCGCTGCCGCTGGCCGCCCGAGAGCTGGTGCGGGTACTTGACCGCGACCTCCGCAGGCGGGTTGAGATCGACCGTCTTGAGGAGCGCGTGCACCTTCTCCCGGAGGATCGCGGCGTTCGGCGCCTTGTTGTGGAGCAGCAGCGGCCGCTCCAGGTGGTAGCCGATCGAATGCACCGGGTTGAGCGAGCCGAACGGATCCTGGAAGATCATCTGCACCTGCCCGCGGTAAGCGAGCGAGGCGCGGGTCGGCTCATCCTTCAGCACGTCGCGACCCTTGAACAGGATCTGCCCGCTGCTCGGGGGCATCAGCCGCGCGAGCAGCCGTGCGATCGTGCTCTTGCCGCTGCCCGACTCTCCGACCAGCGCGATGACCTCACGCTCGGCCAGCGAGAACGAGGCGTCGTGCAGCGCCCGAAGCTGCTGCGTGCGTAGCCCGCCGCCGACGGGGAAGAACTTGGCGAGGCGCACCACGTCGAGGACAGGCGAGACATAAGGTTGCGTCATCGTCATCGTCAGTAGAGGTGGCAGGCGCCGCGATGCTCGGGCGCGATTTCACGGAGGGCCGGCTGCTCGGTCTGGCAGGTCGCGAAGGCTTGCGGACACCGGGGATGGAAGCGGCAGCCGGACGGCGGGTTGCGCATGTCGGGCGGCGTGCCCGGGATGCCCTGCAGCCTGCGGCGCGGGCCCCGGACCGAGGGGAACGACCCGAGGAGCCCCTGCGTGTACGGGTGCTTCGGATCGCTGAAGAGGTCCTTGGCGCGGGCCGTCTCGGCGAGCTTGCCCGCGTAGAGGATGGCGATGCGCGTGGAGAACTCGGCGATGAGCGAGAGGTCGTGCGTGATGAAGAGGATCGAGAAGCCGAGGCGCTCCTTGAGCTCGGCGATCTGCTGCAGGATCTCCCGCTGCACGACCACGTCGAGCGCCGTCGTGGGCTCATCCATGATGAGGAACGGCGGCTTGAGCGCCATGGCGATCGCGATCACGACGCGCTGGCGCATGCCGCCCGACAGCTGGTGCGGGTAGCTGGTCAAGCGCGTCGGGTCGATGTTGACGAGCTTGAGCAGATCGGCCGCGCGCTCCATCGCCTGCGCCGGCGTCACGCGGTCGTGCGCGATGATCGGATCCGCGATCTGATCGCCGATCGTCAGCACCGGGTTGAGCGCGTTCATCGCGCTCTGGAACACCAGCGCCACCTTCCGCCAGCGGAACGCGCGGAGCTGCTCCTCGTTCATGGACAGGACGTCCTGCCCGGCGAAGTACACGTGCCCGCCCGTGATGACCGCCGGCGGCCGGAGCAGGCGCATGATGGCCTGCGCCACCGTCGACTTGCCGCTGCCCGACTCGCCCGCGAGGCCCAGCACCTCGCCCGGGGCGATGTCGAAGGAGACGTTGTCGACCGCGCAGACCGGACCGGCCGGGGTCATGAACTCGACCCGGAGATCCTGAACCGAGAGAATCGGACTAGGCGCCATGAGCCCTCACTACCGGCGTGGACGGACCTGCCGCGACGTTGCGGCTCTTGAGCAGGCGCGACCAGGACCCCTCCGCGCGGAGCCGCGGATTCGAGATCTCGTCGATCGCGTAGTTGATCAGGGTGAGCGCGAACCCGACGAGCGCGACGCACACGCCCGTGGGCACGATGGTCCACCAGGCGCCCGTGAGGAGCGCGGCGTTGTTGCTTGACCAGTAGAGGTTCGTCCCCCAGGTCACGGCGCTGAGGTCGCCGAGCCCGAGGAACTCCAGGCCGACCTGCGCGCCGATCGCGTAGACCGTGGCGCCGATGAAGCCGGACATGAGGAGCGACGTCATGTTCGGCAGGATCTCGCGGAAGATGATGCGCGCGCTGCCCTCGCCGCTCACGAGGGCGGCGGAGACGAAGTCCTTGTCGCGCAGCGCGAGCACCTGCGACCGGAGCACGCGCGCGTTCCACGCCCAGCCCGTGAGGACGAGGACGAGGAGGATCGTCATCGGCCCGGCCGGCAGGTAGGCCGCGATGACGACCGCCATCGGCAGGCCGGGGATGATCAGGAACACGTTCGTGAGCAGCGAGAGCACGTTGTCGACCCAGCCGCCGAAGTAGCCTCCGGCCATGCCGATCGCCGCGCCGATCGCCATCACGGCGAAGCCCGTGGCGAAGCCGACGGCCAGCGAGGTCCGCGCGCCGACGATCGTCTGCGCGAGCACGTCCTGCCCCTGGCCCGTCGTGCCGAAGAGGTGCTCGGCCGAGGGCGCCTCGTGCGGCATGCCCACGAACGCGTGCGGGTCTTGCCCGACGAGCACGGGGCCGAGCACCGAGAGGAGCAGGAAGAAGAGCACGATGAGCGTGCCCACCATCGCCTTGCGATTCGAGAGGAGGAGGCGGATCCACCCCGCCGAACGGGTGGCGCTGCCCCCGCTGTTGCTTTGTTGCGCAGCCATCGCTTCTCCTGGACCGAGCCCTCAGCGCCCTCGGGCGCGGGGATCAAGAAACACGTAGACGACGTCGACCAAGAAGTTCGCCCCCAGCACGGCCAGCGTGATGGTGAGGAAGATCCCCTGCATGAGCGGATAGTCCTGGTTACGAACAGCCTGGATGAGCAGGTAGCCCTGACCCGGATACGAGAAGACGATCTCGGTGAGCAGCGACCCGGCGAGCACGAAGCCAAGCGCCATGCCGAACCCGGTGACGTTGGGCAGGAGCGCGTTCCGCGCGGCGTAGCTGAACATGACCCGCCACTGGGAGAGCCCCTTGGCCTGGGCCATCGTGATGTACTCCTCGGACAGCACGGTGACCATCGCGCTGCGCATGCCGAGCATCCAGCCCCCGATGGTGGCGATGACGATCGACAGGGCGGGCAGGACCATGTGCGACAGCACGCTCCCGATGAACTCGAAGCTCCACTCGGGCGAGAGCGTGTCGCTGTAGGCGTGGCGCAGCGGGAAGGCCCCGAGCACGAAGCCGAGGATGTAGAGCGACACCATCGCGAGCCAGAAGTACGGGAACGCGCCGAGGAACATCAGGACGGGCGGCATGACCGAGTCGAGCCAGCCGCCCCGCTTCCACGTCGCGATGATGCCGAGCAGCGTCCCCAGCGCGAAGCTGACGAGCACGGCGGCGCCCGACAGGAGCATCGTCCAGCCGAGCCCCGTCGCGATGACGTCCGTCACCTTCGCGGGGAAGTGCGCGATCGACAGGCCGAGATCGCCCGTCAGCGTGTGGCGCAGGTAGGTGATGTATTGCATGTAGAGCGGCGCATCCGTGAACCCGAACGCCTTCCGCAGCGCGTCGATCGCTTCCGGCTGAAGCTGCCCGCGGAAGCGCGCGAACATCGCCGTGGCGGGGTCGCCCGGCATGAGCCGCGGAATGAGGAAGTTCAGGGTGAGCGATGCCCACGCCGCGATGAAATACAAGCCCAGCTGTCGAAGAAGGTAACGCACAGAAGCTCTCTCTTCTAACCTGCTCTCCGGATCAGATCACGCCCGATGTCACTTCGGCTTGAGCTCGGTGAGGACGAGCAGGTACTCGGGCGGGTTGTTCGGCGACAGCTTCGCGTACGGGTTCTCCTTGCTGGGGAACCCGGTGAAGCGGCGGGTGTTGAACTCACCCCAGGACGGCCCGGGGAACAGCGGGATCGAGGGCGCCGTCTCGGAGAACGTCTCCTGGAGCTGCTCGATGAGCTTCTTCTGCTCCGCCGGATCCGTCGCGGCCTCGAACGCCTCGAAGAGGCTGTCCGTCTGCTTGGCGCCGAAGCGGTGCCAGTTGCGCGCCGACGACTCGCCGACCGGCTTCACGGTCGCGGTGCCGATGAGGTCGCGGTAGAAATTGTAGGGCGTCGGCTCCTCGTTCGACCAGCCCATCGACAGGTCGAAGGTGCCCTTCTGGAGCGCCTCGAAGAACGCGCTGAAGTCGTACGTCCTCAGCGAGGCCTCGACGCCGATCTGCTTCACCTGCTGCGTGACGATCTGCGCCGCGCGCACCCAGTCGGACCAGCCGGTGACGACGTTGATGTCGAAGCGCAGCGGCTTCCCGTCCTTCGAGCGGATGCCGTCCGGGCCCTTGGCGTAGCCCGCCTCGTCGAGCATCTGGTTCGCCTTGGCCAGGTTGAACTTCACCCAGTCGCCGCCCTCGACGACCTTCTGGCTGCGCCAGCGCTCGTGCGCGTCGCTGAGCGCCGTCGCGTCCGCCGGCCGCGTGTAGTTGTTCATGGCGACCTTGACGATCTGCTCGCGGTCGAGCGACATGCTGATCGCCTTGCGCACCCGAACGTCGTCGAGCGGCTTCTTCGTCGTGTTCGTGTAGACGAACACGGTGCTGCCGACGAGCGGGAACCAGTAGTGGTGATTCGCCGGGTCCTTGCCGACGTAGACCTTCTCGATCTCCGGGACGAAGTTACCGGCCCAGTCGACCTCGCCGTTCAGGAGCGCCAGGTTCGCCTGGTCGTTGCCCGGGTAGGCCGGGAAGCGGAGCCCCTTGATCGCGGGCTTGCCCTGCTGCCAGTAGTTCGGGTTCCGGCCGAGCTCGTAGATCTGGTTCTGGAAGGTCTTCACCTCGGTGAAGGGCCCCGTCGCGACCGGGTTCTCGTTCGTGAACGTGACCGGATCCGTCACGTCCTTCCACTTGTGCTCCGGCACGATCGGCTGGTGCCCGAGGAAGACGAGCCCGGGGACATACGGCCGCGTGAGCGTGAACTCGACCGTGGAGTCGCTCTTGGCCTCGACCGCGGTCAGCCACTTCCAGACGCCCTGCAGATCGAGGGCCGCGTGCTTCTTCAGGAGCCCGAAGGTGAAGGCCACGTCCTTCGCCGTGAAGGGCTGGCCATCGGACCACTTCACGCCGGGGCGCGTCGTGAAGGTGAGCGTCTTGTTCCCGTTGCTCCACTCGTACTTCGAGGCGAGCCAGGGGGTGAACTCCCCCTTCATCGTGTTGTAGACGAGGAGCGGCTCGTAGATGCCAGCGACGGTTGGCCAGCGAACGTTGCCAGAGGCCAGCAGAGGATTGAAGTTGCGCACCCACGACACTTGCTGCTCGATCGAGACGGTGAGGAAGGTGTCCGCAGCCGTGGGGTTCTTGCCGGTCCCCTGAGCGCCCGGGACCGCGCCGCCCGCCGGGTCCTTCTTCGCATCGGACTTCCCGCAACCTGCCGCGGCGCCGACCGAAAGAAGCAACGCCGACAGAACCAAGGTTCGACGCGGCAACAACCAGTTCCTCATGAAATGCTCCTCAAGCGGGGCCCTCGTGGACACGCCCGAGCGCCCACCGTCCCTCTCCCATTCAATTGATCTTCCTGGAAGCCGCCACGTGACAGAGCGACTCGCCGGAGCCCGACGCGCGCAACGCAGCGCACCATACCGGCATCCAGACGTCGGCACTGTAGCCGTCTTCGCACAGCAGTGTCAACGGGGATTCGAGGTCGCTACCAAGTTCGCACACCGCTCACTCAGGCGCGTTTTCAAGGGAGATGTCGTGGCGCGTCATGTCTCGCGGCGGCAACTCCGTCTCATGGTGTCATCGCGCGTCATGACGGCTGAGGGCGTCCGGCACTGACGCTGTTATTTTCTTCGTTCACAGCAAGGCAAGGAGGCAGTCGATGACGCATCGTCTCAGAGAGCGGCCGGAGCACGTCTATACAGATGTCCGTGAGCGATGACAAGACCAGATTTTTCGGTCTCGTTCGAGTGTGCGGATGGGCACTCTCGAAGGGGCGAGGTGCTGCGCTCGCCCAGCGCTGGCGGCAGGGAGATCGTGCGCGGCGCGCGCGGCGCGATGCGGGCGATAGGCCGGTGCGCTGAGGGTCAATCCGGGGCTGGCGACTCTACGCGTGGAGCCCTGATCCCCGCGGCCGTAGCCCTGGAACCCAGGTAGATACCACGTGTCGGGGAAGATTCCAATCCATGTCCGTAGGGTTTCGTACGGGCTCGTACGGGTTTCGTACGGGCTCGTACGGGCTCGTACGGCCTCGTTCGGCGCCTTCGTTTCGTGCGACGGGGCGGGGGGGCGTGGTCGAGCGGGCGCGCCTCACGGAAGCGGGGGAGCGAGCGCTGGCACGCGGAGGTCGGCGCCAAAAAGCTCGTCTGCCGCGCTGTTGCCGGTGAACGCGTTCTCGCTCTCCTTCTTCAGCTGGGGCGCAGGCGAGCCCTGCACGACCAGCCCGAAGCGGTTGTCCGAGGCGCGCACCCTGGAGAGGCGACCCGAGCTCCGGTCGTACAGGATGCCGGCCCGCGCACAGCCGGCCACCCGCACGTCGTCGAGGGTGGCTGTGGACCCGGCGAGCACCAGGACGCCGTCGGCGACGAGGTCGTCGCGCCGCGCGCCCTTCCCGGCTCCGCCGTCGCCGGTCACCCCGTCGACGACGGTCTGTGCGATCTCCGCCTCGGCGGCGAACAGCGCCACGCCGGCCGTGCGGCTCGCGCGGACGAGGGACGAGGCGAGCCGGAGCTGATAGCCCGCGGCGGCGACACCGATGCCGGCGCCCCCGTCGCTCGCCTCGCCGCCCGAGGTGTCCTCGATGAGGTCCCCCGTGATCTCGACCTTGTCGCCCGGGAACTCCGCGCCGGCGAGGACGCCGACGGAGCGGTTGCCGCGGATGACATTGCCCGCGAGCACCGCGGTGGCCCCCCGATAGATGACGATCCCCTGCCCCACCGGCGCGCGGCGGTCCGGCGCGACATGCCCTTCGACGAGGTTGCCTGTCACGGTCGCCTCGGACCCGTCATACCCCACCGACAGCCCGGTCCCCTCGTTGTCGCGAATGGCATTCGACGAGAGCGTCACGCGGCCCTCCATCACGGCCACCCCGGCGCCGTCGCCCCAGGCCCCTCCGGCGATCGTCCCCTCGATGAGGTTGCCGCCCGCGACCAGCTCGGCGGAGAGATCGCCCACGTGAACCCCGGTCCCGCGGTTCTGAACGACCGCGCTGTCCTGGAGGCGCATCGCCGCGCCGCGGGCCACGGCGACGCCGAACCCGCCGAGCAGCGACCGCGACGGGGCCGCCACCGTGCCCTTGACCAGGCTCCGCGTCATCGTCGCCGCCGAGCCCTCGCCGATGACAGCGACGCCGAGCTCCGAGTTGCCGAGGATCACGCTCGAGTCGATCGCGACGCGCGATCCGCTCGCCGCGTACACGCCGATGCCGTAGCTCGGCTCGCGGCTCCCGGGCATCGTCCCCTCGACGAGCACGCCGGAGATCGTCGCCAGGGAGCTCCCCGACGCGACGATCCCCGACAGCCGGTTTCCGATCACAGCCGTGCGCTCGATCGACGCCTCGGCGCCGCCCCGGACGACGATCCCCTCGCCGTCCAGGAGGCGCTCCGACGGCGAGGTCCCCTCGATGAGGCTGCCCACCACGGCCGCCGTGGCGCCCACCTCGAGCGCGGCCACGCCCGCGGCGCGGCTGCCCGTCACGGCGCTCTCCTTCACGAACAGCGCGCCGCCGGTGTCCACGGAGGCGCCCATGCCGTCGCCCGCGGCGCCGGAGCGCGTCCCCTCGATCCAGCTCTGCGCGACCGAGAGCCGCGCGCCGTCGCCCGAGAGGACGCCCGCATGGACAGCGCCCTTGATGTGCACGCGCTCGATCGTCACGGCGCTCGCGCCCGTGGCCACCACGCCGGCGCCATCTCCGCCGATCTCGACCCCCCGGAGCGTCACCTCCCCTGCGCCGAGCACGGCCACGGTCGCCGGAGGATGGACGAGCGGGCTCACCCCGCGGAGGCGCACGCGCGAGGCGCACCGGCCGGCGATCGCGAGGGGCCTCGTGATGACGACCGGCTCGTCGTAGGTGCCGTCCGCGAGCGCGATCGTCCCGCCCTCGACGACGAGCTCGAGCGCCGCCTCGAGCGTCGTGACCGGCCTCGCCTCGGAGCCATCGCTGTCCGGGCCGGCGTAGCTCGGGTCGACATACACGTTCCCGGGCGCGCGAGGGGTGTTCCCCCACGGCCCGAGCCCGCAACCGTCGGGGCCATCGACGGACACGCACCCCGCTTCCGGGAGTGCGAACGTGCCTGTCGGGCACTTCGCCATGGCCGGCCGGCAGAGCCCGTCGTCGCCGACGAGCTCGGGAGCGCAGCGCGGGATGCCGGCGGGGATGCAGCCCTCATCGAACTTCGGGATCGTCCCCGGAGGGCATTTCGACATCGAGGGGTGGCAGAGATCGTCGTCCTCCACGAACAGCTCTGCGCACCCCTGGATGCCCACCGGCATGCACGCGTCCTCGGGCCCGAGGACGTGCCCCCGCGCGCAGCGCGGGGCGACGTGCTCCCCGTCGAGCGCGGCGTCGGAGCTGCGCGAGGGGTCGCTGCACGCCGCGGCGAGCAGCGACAGGACCGCGATACCGGCGACCAGGCAAGACAGACCCGCGCGCGTCGCGCAGAAGCGCATGCAATACCCTCCCTGGACAGCGCGGCCTCGTAGCGCGCCCCGCGAGCTCCCGCTCGCTCCTGGGGCGAACGGCTGCCCGGAGCCCCCACGACATCGGGAGACCGCGTGTCCGGCATGAACCGGCGCTCCGAGCGCCGGAGATCCTCATCGAGCCCGCAGAAAGATGACGAGGACAGCGCCTGAACGGCGCCGCGCGACCCCTTTCAGCGTAATGAATCCTACAACAGGAGATAGCCTCCTGCCAGGCGGAGGCGTCGCGATCGCGCCGACTTTCCCTGCATTGCCGGGGACGTCTGCGCCGCGCTCCTCTCTCCGGCGCGGGCGTGTGAACCCTCTCGGGCAGCGAGGCTCGGGCGCGCCTCCTAGCGTGTGGGTCGCACGCTTTCTGTCAACCACGTCGGGCCGCGCCGAGCGCCACCGGGAGGCTCCGCGGAGGAGGCCGTTCCCGCTGCCTCGCGGGGCCGCCGTCCGCGGCTGAAGGCCGCGGCGGCGCCGTCGTTCGGGACGACATGGCGAGGGCGCGCAGAGCAAAGTGAGGCTCAGGCGCGCGCTGCGCCGACGCGGTTGCCGCAGAGGGAGCGCCGCTCTGGGCCTCTGTCGGCTCACGTGGGCTGAGCACGGCGTGACCAGAGGACCCGAGGCCCGCGGGCCGTTGCCGCCCATCAGCGATGATGTCGAGTCTCCTCAGCCCTCGATTGCAGAGATCGACCAGGTCTTCGGAAATGCGGTTTGCAGGGCCCGATAAAGCTGCAAGTCGGGTCGCTCTCGTCCCGTCCCGCCGCGCGCCGCGCGCGGGGGAGCCCCGCGGCGCGCGTCGACATTTGCCTTTCTCCAGCGCTCGGGAGCCTCCCACATCGGCGCTGCGAGGCGGCGTCGATACGCGCCAGCGCGGCGGCGCTCGGGCGCGATGAAGAGGGGCAAAGCTCCCACCCGGCGCGGATTCAGACAATGCACTTTCGCCGTCGCCGTCCGGCAGCCGCAGAGGGCCGATGCGGCAGGCTCTGCACACGCGCTGTCAGGCACGCAGCCTGCTCTCGACACCGCTCAACATGCCACTGCGGGCCTGACGGCCTGGCGGGGCATGGAAGGAGGACGGATGGTTAGCTCGATCGATATGAAGATGGCGCAAGCGGTGATGCTCTTTTCCGTGTTGATGACCGGGTGCGCGGTCGACGCGGTGACACCGGAGGAGGCCGACTTGGAGCAGGCCGACGTCGACGTGGCGTCGAGCGAGCAGGCATTGGAGGGGGAGGGAGAGACGGAGGAGACGCGGGGCGGCGGCGTGGTGGGCCCGCCCGCGATCCCGGGCAAGACCGATATCGGCCAGGGGCCGATCAAGGGCCCCGGCGGGCCGCTCGTTCAGGGCCCCGGCGGCCCGGGCTTCGGGCCTCTCGGCCCGGGCGTGGGTGGGCCGTTTCAAGGGCCCCCCATCGGCAAGGGCGGCCCCGTCGGCCAGGTGGGTCCCGGGCAGGTCCCGGGCGGTTTCCCGGGCGGCTTCCCGGGCGGTTTCCCGGGCGGCCTCCCGGGCGGCCTCGGCGGCGGCTATCCGGGCGGCTTCGGCGGTGGCTATCCGGTCGGCTGCGAGGGCGTCCTCGGCGTCGTCCCGGTGGGCCTCGGCGGCTATCCGGGCGGGCTGGGGGGCGGCCTCGTCGGCTGCCTCGGCGGCGGCCTCGG
>JAICEP010000071.1 GCA_025924095.1 Sorangium sp. | reverse complement strand
CGCGGCGGGCGCCGGCTGGGCGGCCCGCGCCGCGGCGGACGCCGGCGGCGCGGGCGCCGGGCGCGGGCGCGACACCGGTCCGGGCGCGGCGCGCGGCGCTACCGGAGGTCGAGGCGCGCCCCCCGGGCGCGGGAGGGCCTGCGATGCCGGTCGGGGCGGCGACGGCGCGGCGCCGTGGCCCAGGGCCGAAGCCGGCGGCGGCCTCGGGGCGCTCGCGCTACCGGCGTCCGCCGCCGGCGCCTCGTCGCTCGGAGGGGCGATCTGCGCGTCGTCGCCCACTGCGCGCGGCGGCTCGACCGGGAGAGCCCGCGCCACGGAGCTCTCGGTGACGCTCGCGCTCACCTGAATGAGGTGCCCGCATCGCCGGCACTGCATCCGCACCATCTTGCCGGCGACCTTCTCGTCGCCGATCTGGTACTTGGCCTTGCAGTTATCGCAGATGAATTTCATCCAAGGACGCGCCTGCCGGTGGAATCGGCGCAGTCTACGACAGCTTGGCCCCGGACGACATGGGGTAGGCGGTCAGAGCAACCCGAGCAGATGCTCCTTGATGGATTGCCGCGTCGGGTCATCGGGCGCGACGCCCAGGGCGCGCTCCCACGTCTCGATGGCTTTGTTGCGGAACCCGGCCTTCTGGTAGAGCACGGCGAGGTTCTTCAGCGCGGGGAAGTGCTTGCCGTTGATGTGCAGCGCCGTCTCCAGCTCCTGGATGGCGTCGTAGAGCTGGCCCTGCTTGCCGTAGAGCAGGCCGAGGTGAAAGTGCAGCCGGTAGGCGAGCGGATCGATCGCCGTGCCCTCGCGCAGGTGCCGCACGGCTTTATCGAAATCGCCCGCGCGGTACGCCGCGATCCCCGCGGCGAGGAGGCGCTCCGCCTCTGCCGAAATCCGGTCCTGGTCCCCGCGGATCGAGCGCGCCTGGAGCGCGTTCTCCACGGCGGCGACGACGTCGGCGACGCGGAACGGCTTCTCGATGTAGGCCTCCACGCCGTAGCTCGACTTCAGGTCCTCCGCGAAGCGCCACCCGCGGTAGACGGCCGAGATCATGATGATCGGGATGTGGCCGTAGCGCTGCGTGCCCTTCATGCGGCGGGCGATGTCGAAGCCGTGCACCTCGGGCAACATGGCATCGAGGATCATCACGTCGGGCGGATGCTCCTTGACCATGCGCAGGGCGAGGAGCCCGCGGTCGGCCTCCTCGACGCGGTACCCGCGCTCCTCGAAGATGCGGCGGAGCAGCTTCCGGATCTCGGGCTCGTCGTCGACGACCAGGATCGTGGTCTGATCGCCCTGCGGCGCCTTGCTCGCGCCCGGGAGCGACTCGACAACGGACAGGTCGCGGTCGGCGGTGCCGAAATCCGTGTCCGTGAGCTCGTCGGCTGCCGCTGCCCTCCGCATGGCGTCGTCGACGACGAGCGGCGGCCCCGCCGAGGACATGCGGCCCGGCGAAGCGGCTGCGCGCGGGCTCGGTTCGTCGGTGAGATCGGCGAACGAGATCTCCGCCTCTTCGCGCGAGCGCTCCGGCGCGGGTCGCGCCGGCGGCGGGGCGCTGGGCGCAGGAGGGGGATGGGTCACCATCGCCGGCGGCACGGCGGACGCAGACCGGCGCGCCGCAGGCTGCGCAGGGGCGGGCGCGGGCGGCGCTTCGGGAGCGGACGCCGCCGCGGCGCCGAGCCCGGCCCGCTTCAGCACCTCGGGCGGGCACTTGGCGCCGACGTAGAACGGCTCGCCCTGCTCCTTCATGTCGTAGGCGGCCGCGATGGTCCGCACGAGGGGGCCCGCGAGCGCGATGTACGGGAAGACGCGCTTGCCGGTCACGAACTCGAGCTC
The DNA here is from genome assembly GCA_025924095.1 of Sorangium sp. Lineage (GTDB taxonomy): Bacteria > Myxococcota_A > Polyangia > Polyangiales > Polyangiaceae > Sorangium. The sequence goes on along the minus strand of JAICEP010000071.1, from coordinate 14,652 downwards.
GTCGATCACCTTCTTGTCGGCCGGCGCGGCCATGGCCACGAGGATGCGGTCCTCGCGGACGAGCACGGGCAGGAGCTTGTGCTTCGCGGCGATCTCGCGGGGCAGGATCGAGAGGTCGCTCAGCTTGATGCAGACCTGGTTGAGATCGATGCCAGGAACACCGCTCTGCTCGGAGAGGGCCTTCAGCGCAGCGACCTCGGAGACGGTGCCGCTCTCGATGAGGTTCGTGGCGAGGGGAACCCCCTTCGCACGCGCATCGAGGAGCGCTTGTTCGAGCTGGGGCTGGGTGACCGCCCTTTGCTGGAGGAGGATGCGTCCGAGCGGCTTCTTGTTGGCGTCTTGCGTCATTCCGCGGGCCGAGTCCGAAGGCTAATGGACGAGGAAAGCGCGGGCAAGCACGCGACCCGCGCGCGAAGGCGGCCGTTCGGCTGGCACGACCGGCTCGGGCTCGTGCGCCGGCGGCTCGGACCTACGGCCTGGTCGAGCGCGGCCGAGGCGTCGCCCGGCGCACGCGGATGCGAGCGCGCGGCGCGGCGGAGGCGAGAGCTCACCATCCGCCCATGTTACTCCGGAACCCTCCGGACAGCGCGGACGTTGCGCCCGCCGCGCGATCCTCGCCGCGCCCGCGTCGGGACCGCATCGAGAGGCCATGGAGACGATGTAGGGCCACTCGATCACTCGGTCACATCGGGCGCGCCGAGCCACGCGCGGGCGAACGCCGCGTACCGCCCCTCGGCGATGGCCGCGCGCGCTTCGCGCATCAGGCGGCCATACAGGTGGAGGTTGTGCTCCGTCAGCAGGCGCAGCACGAGGATCTCGCCCGCCATGTAGAGGTGCCTCAGGTACGCGCGGCTGTACCCCCCGACGCAGGTCGGGCAGGCGCAGGTCGGGTCGAGCGGAGATCGGTCTTCCTTGTAGCGCGCCTGCTTGATGACGATCTTGCCGTGCTGCGTGAGCGCCTGCCCGTTGCGAGCGTTCCGGGTGGGGAGCACGCAATCGAACATGTCGACCCCGGCGCCGACGGCGTGAAGGAGGTCGAGCGGCGTCCCGACGCCCATGAGATAGCGGGGGCGCGAAGGGTCGAGGTGCGGCGCGATCTGCGCGACGACCTCGTGCATCAGCGGGATCGGCTCGCCCACGGAGAAGCCGCCCAGGGCGAGCCCGTCGAACGGCAAGGCGCCGAGCTCGTCCGCGTGCGCCGTGCGGAGGGCGGCCGAGGTGCCACCCTGCACGATGCCGAAGAGCGCCTGGGTGGGGCGCTTGGCGGCGAGGCAGCGCTTCCCCCAGCGCGTCGTCAGGCGGCAGGCCTCCTCGACCTCCGCGTGCGGCGCGCCGCCGGGCGGGCACACGTCGAGCTGCATCGCGATGTCGGCCCCGAGCAGCCCCTGCACCTCCATCGCGACCTCGGGCGTGAGCGCCTTGCGGGCGCCGTCGAGGTGCGAGCGGAACACGAAGCCGTCCTCCGTGAGGGTGCGCCGCTCGGCGAGCGAGAAGGCCTGGAAGCCGCCGGAGTCCGTGAGCATCGCGTGCGGCCAGCGGGTGAACGCGTGCAGGCCGCCGAGCTGCGCGACGAGCTCGGGGCCCGGGCGGAGCCACAGGTGGTACGTGTTGCCGAGGACGATCCTCGCGCCGGTCGCGGCCACCTCGCCGGGGGTCAGCGTCTTCACGCTGCCCTGGGTGCCGACCGGCATGAACGTCGGGGTCAGCACGTCGCCATGCGGCGTGGAGAGCACGCCCGTACGGGCATGACCGTCCCGCGCGAGCTCGGAGAAGGCGAAGCCAGGCGTCCGGCTCATGACGCGCTCGCTCCGGAGATCAGCATGGCGTCGCCGTACGAGTAGAAGCGGTAGCCGGCGTCGATCGCCGCGCGGTACGCGAGGAGCGCGCGCTCGCGGCCGGCGAAGGCGAACACGAGCGCGAGCAGCGTCGAGCGCGGCAGGTGGAAGTTCGTCAGCAGGGCGTCGACGACCTGGAACCGGTAGCCGGGCTGGATCAAGAGGCGCGTCTCCCCGGACTGCGCCCGCACGAGGCCCGCGCGCGCCGGGTCGGCCGCGGTCTCGAGCGCGCGCACCACGGTGGTGCCGATCGCGATCACCGGCGCCCCGCGCTCGCGCGCGGCCGCGACCGCGACGGCGGTCGCCTCGGGGACCGAGTAGACCTCGGCGTGCATCGGGTGCAGGTCGAGGTCGTCGACCGTGACCGGCTGGAACGTGCCGAGGCCGACGTGCAGCGTGACGCTCGCGATCTCGACCCCGTTCGCGCGGAGCCGCTCGACGAGGCCGGGCGAGAGGTGGAGGCCCGCCGTGGGCGCAGCGATCGCGCCCGGGACGTGGGCGAAGATGGTCTGGTACCGCTCGCGATCGGACGCGTCGTCGCCCCGGCCGAGATAGGGAGGGAGCGGGACGTGCCCGTAGGCCTCGATCGCAGCCGCGACGGACAGCCCTGCCGGCGAGGAGAGCTGCACCGTGAGCACCCCGTCCTCTGCGCGCTCCAGCACCTCCGCGACAAGCGCCCCGTCGCGCTCGAGATCGAGCACCGCGCCCGGGCGGATCGGCTTGGACGCGCGCCCCATCGCTCGCCAGCGCTCGGGGTTCGCCGCGCCCTCCCCGGGCCCGCCGGCGAGCTCGCGGTACCCGCCAGCGGGGTCCTCCCCCCCGGCCGGCGCCTCGTCCAGCCGGTGCAGCAGGAAGAGCTCCACCTGCCCGCCGGTGCCACGCTTCTGACCGAACAGCCGGGCGGGCACGACCTTCGTGTCATTGACGACGACGAGCGCGCCGCGCTCGACGTACCGGCCGAGATCGCGGATCGCGGCGTGCTCGACGTCGCCGGCCCCGCGGCCGCGGTCGACCAGGAGGAGCCTGGCGCCGTCCCGCTCCTCGGGGGGCCGCGACGCGATGAGCGCTTCAGGGAGTTCGTAGTCGAGCAGCTCGCAGCGCACGCCGCGCTACTAGCACGACGCGGGCGTGAGCACGTTCGTCTTGGTGCGGAGGAAGCGACAGATCTCGCCCACCTTGTACGGCTTCGGGACAAAGGCCACGGCGCCGCAGTCGGCGCGCTCGACCTGGCGCGCGGAGAGGTGATACGCGCTGGAAAGCACGACCCGCACACTCGGGAACGCATGCCGGATGTGACGCGCGAGCTCCAGGCCGTTCAGATCCGGCATCATCAGGTCGATCATCGCCACGTCGACCGGGGAAGAGCCGAGGACGCGGTTCGCATCCTGGAACGAGGCGGCGAACACGACCTCGAACCCCTCGACGCTTAGCCCAGCTGAAAGGGCGCGACGCTGGGAATTCTCATCGTCCACGATCAGCATGCGGGCCATTTAAGCGTCCTCCTGCGGCGAGCGCCGCCAACCATGACTACGCCTATCGGTCTAGGACCTAGCAACTACCGGGCCAAGCTGACAAATTATCGAGTTGCTGTTATCGACGCCGAAGTGAAACAGAAGCGCACAGTCTACATCAGCTGCCCCATTGCACTAAGGCAAATCCCGACCCACTTACATTGCAAAGATGCAAGCCAACGTGGGCTAGCTACCCTGATTTACTACCGAGTCAGGGGTGTTGCTCAGCCCGGTCGTACGTGCTGGTCGAACTCCGGGCAGGCGCGCGCAGGCGCAGGCCGGCTGAGCCCGGTGAGCAGCAGCGGGCTCCACAGGTGAGCACAGGCAGGCTCGGCCGGGTCTGCAGGCGCCGGCTGTATCCCGAGGGAACGCCCTGCCGAGCCGGGTCGTCAGGAACGGCGGAGGCCGGCTGAGGAGGCGCTGGCTCAGCCCGGGGGGTACGTGATCGCCAGGCGGGTCATCTTGCGCCACAGGGTGGTCGCGCTGATCCCGAGCACCTCGGCGGCGCGCTCCCGGCTGCCGTCGCACTCCCGCAGCGCGGCCTCGATCGCCTGGCGCTCGGCGCAGTCGACAACGTCGGCGAGCAGCCTGCCGCCGCCTTCGGGCGCCCGCGTCGGCAGCAACGAGGCGGGCAGTACGTCGTCGACGCTGATGACGCCGCCGCCCGAGAGCGCCACCGCCTGCTCCACCATGTTCTCGAGCTCGCGAATGTTGCCCGGGAAGTCGTACTGCGTCAGCGCCTCGACGACGCCGTCCGCGGCGCGCGCGCGACAGGTCATCTTCCGGTTGTACTTCTCCAGGAAGAACTCCCAGAGGATCGGGATGTCCTCGCGCCTCGAGCGCAGCGGCGGGAGCACGAAGCGCGCGACGTTCAGCCGGTAATAGAGGTCCTGGCGGAACCGCTTCTCCGAGACCGCGGCCAGGAGCTCCTGGTTCGTCGCGGCGATGATGCGCACATCGACGTTGATGGGCTTGTTCTCGCCCACCCGGCGGATCTCGTTCTCCTGGATCGCGCGGAGCAGCTTCGCCTGGAAGGTGAGCGGGGTCTCGGCGATCTCGTCGAAGAAGAACGTGCCCCCGTCGGCCTCCTCGAACAGCCCCTTCCTCGCCGAGATCGCGCCCGTGAACGAGCCGCGCGCGTGGCCGAACAGCTCGCTCTCGAGGAGCGTCTCGCTGATGGCGGCGCAGTTCACCGGGACGAACGGGCGATCCGCGCGCTTGCTGTTGGCGTGGATGGCCTTGGCGACCAGCTCCTTGCCGGTGCCGCTCTCGCCGGTGATGAGCACCGTCGCGTCGGTCGGCGCGACCTTCACGATCCGGCCCAGCACCTCGCGGACCGCCTGCGAGCGGCCCACGATGTTCTCGAACCGGTAACGCTCCTTGAACTCGCTGGCGAGCAGCTGCACCTCCCCGGTGAGCTTCCGGTTCTGGATCGCGCGCTCCACCTTCACGAGCAGCTCCTGCTCCGAGAACGGCTTCTGGATGTAGTCGAACGCGCCGAGCCGCATCGCCTCGACCGCGCTCTCGATGGTGCCGTACGCGGTCATCACGATGACCTCGGTGTTCGCGTTCGACTCCTTCACCGCGCGCAGGACGCCGATGCCGTCGAAGCCGCCCATCCGCAGGTCGGTGAGCACGGCGTCGTACGCGCCCTTGGCGCCCAGGTCGGCTCCCTGGCTGCCGTCGGCCGCTTCATCGACCTCGTACCCCGCGCCACGCAGCATCATCGCGAGCGTGGTCCGCATGTTCCGCTGGTCATCGACGACAAGAATCTTCGACATGGATTTCCCCCGCCGCGCTCATCCTCCTCGCGGGACGGGCGCGGCGCGACGAGCACGACCGACGCGCCGAGCTGGCGCGTAACCGCGCGAGCGCGGTCGTCCGCGGCGTCTTGGACATGCGTCCAGCGTATCGTACGTCAAGCGCCGCCTCCGCCGCCAGAAGGCGCGCGGGGTGCGCCGCCGGCGCGGGGCGAGCCCCACTCTACCCTACTCGCGGATCTGCTGGGACAGGTAGGCGGTCTCCCCAAGCTTCTCGATCAGACCGATTTGCGTCTCTAGCCAGTCGATGTGCTCCTCCTCGGACTCGAGGATCTTGGCCAGGAGCTCCTCGGAGGTGCGATCTCCCTTGTCGCGGCAGAGGACGATCGCCGTGTTGAGCCGCTTGACCGCCTGGTACTCGAGCTCGAGGTCGCTCTTGAGCTGCTCCGGCACGGTCTGCCCGATGCGAAGGGTGTCCAGGCGCTGCAGGTTGGGCAGCCCCTCCAGGAAGAGGATGCGATCGATGATCGCGTCGGCGTGCTTCATCTCGTCGATCGACTCGGCGCGGCCGTGCGCAGCGAGCGTGACGAAGCCCCAGTGCGCGCACATCTTCGCGTGCAGGAAGTACTGGTTGATCGCGACGAGCTCTCCCGCGAGCACCTCGTTCAACACGTCGACGATATCTTTCGCACCCTTCATCGGACCCTCTCGCGCTCGTGCCTGTCGTGCTCGCCCCGCCTCTGCAGGCGAGGGGGCGCCGACTGGAGCGCCAGCGCCCAGGTCAAATGCGCAAGGTCAGCGGAAGTGCGCAAGAAATTTCTAAGAAAACGGGCGGCAGCCCCCGCCGGCTCCAGGAAATCGGAGCGCAGCGGGGCGAGCCCGAGAATCAGGCGGCGCTGGAGACCGGCGCCATCGTCAGGCGGCGCGGCGCGGCGACGGGCGGGGAGGCGCCCTCGTCATCGCCGATGAGCTTGGCGATCGTCGGCTGGCAGGAGCCGCACCGCGTACCGGCGCCCGTGCACTCCATCACCTCGGCCACGGAACAAGCCCCCTCGTTCATCGCTTCGCGAATCTCTCGATCACAGACGCCCATGCAGAGGCAGACGTACATGCAGACCCCCGGCTCCGTTAACGGGTAGATTGATATTGAACATAGCTTTCAATATCGACGTGTCAAGCGAGAATGCTTCGTGGGCGGATCGCCGGGGTGGCTCGTGGGGCGGGGCGAGAACGCAGGGACGCGGCAGGACGGCGGGGACGCGGTGGGGGGTACGCAGGGACGCCGCTGCGGTGGCGGCGTCACATCGTGAGGCCGCCGTCGACGTCGATGCAGCGGCCGTTGAAGTACTCGCACTCGATCACGAAGCGCACGGCCTGCCAGATGTCCTCGGGCACGCCGATGCGGCCGACCGGGATCATGGCGACCAGGGCGTCGCGCGCCTTCGGGTGCATGCCCTGCGTCATGGGGGTCTCGATCATGCCGGGCGCGACCGCGCCGACGCGGATGCCGAACGGCGCGAACTCGAGCGCCCACGTCTTCGTGTTCGCCGCGAGCGCGCTCTTCGCGGCGGTGTAGTTCGACTGGCCGCGGTTGCCGTGGCGCGCGATGGAGCTGATGTTGACGATGACGCCCTTCTGCTCGGTCTCGACCATCTTCGCGACGACCTCGCGGACCATGAGCGTGGCGCCGGTCAGGTTGACGTCGATGACGGCCTGCCACTGCGCCGCGCTCAGCTTGACGACCGCGCCCGTCTGGCGGTCCTTCTTGACCAGGAGGCCGTCCCGCAGGATGCCGGCGTTGTTCACGAGGCCGTTCAGGCCGCCCATCGCCCCGTGCGCGAAGCGGACGAACGCCTCGACCTCCGCCTCCACCGCCACGTTGAAGGGCCGCGCGTGGATCTTCCCGGGGAGCCCCTGGCTCGCCTCGACCAGCGACGCGAGCCCCTCCTCGTTCACGTCGCCCGCGGCGACCTGGCCCCCGAGCTCCGCGAGCCGCAGCGCATAGTGACGACCCAGCCCCTGGGCGGCGCCTGTGACGACAAACCTCGTGTCCTCGAGTCGCATGATCGCATTCCTCCAGGGATCGCTCCCGACCGGTGTCTCGAAGGCGCGTCTACCATGGCGCTGCCACGAGGCGGCGGTCGACCTCGCGGCGCGCCGCGCTCCTCCCGCGCCACGCGCGGTAGCCGCTTGCGCCGGGTCGCATCGATGTTATTCAGCGCCCATGAGGTCGATCGCGCTCGCCGCCGCCGTGTGCGCAGGCACCCTGACGCTCGCACCGGCCTGTAACCGCGCGCCCCCCGTCCCCGAAACCTCCGATCCGACCGGCAAGGATCTGGTCGTCGGCGCCGTGGTCGCGGCCACCGAGAAAGCCGGAGGGATCCGCATCTACAAGATCGTCGAGGTGGAAGACCTGCCCGCGCCGTTCGGGCGAGACCTGCACATGATCGCCTACGATCCCAAGGTGCAGACCTTCCAGGAGGCCGCGGAGCTCCGCCGCAAAGGGGAGCTGACCGTCGCGATGGACCACATGATGGTCCGGCTCGTGCACTTCATGCCGCGCGACCACCGCGTGATCAGCAACGAGCCGGTCAGCGACGACGAGCGGGCCCCGTATCTCCGCTCGGTCAAGAGCCTGCAGCGCTGACGGCGGTCCGTCGAAGGGGCGCGACGCGCCCGCGCTCGGCGCGCGTCAGCGCATGGCGCGGAGCAGCTCGCCCAGCCGCTCGATGGCCTGGCTGTGCAGGCGGCTCGCCCAGCTCTTGCTGATCCCGAGATCCTGCGCGATCTGATCGAAGCGCTCGTCGTCGAAGTAGTGGCGCTCGACGAGGGCGCGCTCGCGCTCGGGGAGCTCGCGCACGGCGTGCCGCACGGCCTGCGCGAGCTCGGCGCGCGAGGCGCGCTCCTCGGGGCTGTCGGCGGCGTCCGGGACCGCGGCGACGTCGCCCTGGGCCGAGAGCAGGCCGAGCGCCATCGCGGCCGCGTGCCCGGCGAGCAGGCCGCCGAGCCGCGCGGCGTAGGCCTCCTGCGTGGCAGGCGCGTCGGCGTCATCGTCCGCGCCGCGCCCCTCCGCGAACCGCGCCGACGCAGCGAGCGCGCTGGCCCGCGCGGCCGCGGATCGCCAGCGCGTCTCCCGCCGGATGCCGTCGAAGATCGCCCAGCGGATCTTCCGCTTGGCGTACGCCTCGAACGTGGATCGGCTTGGATCGTGCGTCCGCACCACATCGAGCAGCGCCGGGTGCCCGAGCGCGACGAGGTCCTCGACCGGGATGCGGCGGCCCAGGCGGCGCGCGATGCGCTTCGCGACGAGCCGGAGCAGGTCGAGTCCCTCGGCGACCAGCCGGTCTTCCGCAGTGCGCACCGCTAACCCGCCTTGGCGCGCCCCGCTGCGCCGAGCACCCCGAAAGCCCGCTCGCCGCTCTCGTCGACCTCGCGCGGTTGCGCGCGCCGGAGGAGGCGGATCGCCTCCTCGTCGTGCAGCAAGACCTCGGCGAGCTGCTCGCGCATCCACGCGACCTCTTCCGCCGGCAGGCGACCCACGTAAGGCGCCACGGCGGCGTCGACCTGAGCGGCGATCCAGGGGTCGTCGAGGGGCGAAGCGTCCATGCGGGGCCACATTATATCTGCATCGAGCGCGCCGTCATCCGGCGCGCGCCGCGGAGGCGTCACTTGGCCGGCGGCGGCGCGTTGAGGCAGGCCTCGAACGCCCTGACGCTCCGCGCGTCGAACGCGCACTTGAGCGACCTCGGCTCCACGTGCTTGCCGACGTTCTGCTCGCACGCCTGCGCATACTGCTCCCCGAGGGTGGCGGCGACCGCGTCGATCTTCTTCTCGGTCTCGCCCCGCTGCTCCGGCGTCAGCTTGGCGCTCAGCGCCGCGACCTGCTCCGTGCGCGTGAGCGCCGTGAGCTGCTTGCCGAGATCCACGCAGTCGCCATGCATGAGCGCATAGTCGTCGGGCACCGAGCCCTCGCGCCGCGGCGCCGCCGGCGCTGCGGACGGCGGCGTCGCAGCGGGCTCCGCCTCCGGCGCCTCGACGCCCAGGGCGGCCTCCGGCGTGGGCTCGGCGCCCGGCGCGGGCTCCTCCGGCCGCGCGGGCTCGGGCTGCTCGGCCGGAGGTGGCGGAGCCCCGCCGCACCCGAACAGCAACATCGTCAACGGACCTGTGATCAAGAAAAGAGCTCTCCCCATGCGACCAGGGTTGATCGGTTCCCGGCGTGCGTCCATGCCGCGCCGGGCGCGCTCGGCGCGGCTCATGGGTCGAGCCCTCCCACGGCCTGCGTCCGACGGTGCACTGGCCGCCTTGGCAGGCTCCGTGCAGGGCGCACCGGGGCGACGGGCCGCGCCTGTGGGCGACGTCCCCTGTCCGCGCGGAGGCGAGCCATGCGGTCGCTCTGGATTGTTCTCGTCCTGGTGCTCGGCTCGGCGCTGCTGCTTCAGGTGGTGGTGGCGTCCGAGAGCCGCATTCCGTACGCGCGCTTCCGCTCGCTCGCGGAGAGCGGAGAGCTCGCCGAGGTCGAGATCCGGGACGGCGTGTACATCGGGCGAACGGCGCCCGGCCTGAGCGCGAGCGCGCCGCGGAGCTACCGCACGGGGCGCATCGAGCCGACCGAGAAGGATCTGCTCGCCGACCTCGACGGGCGCGGAATCCCGTACACGCGCGTCGCGGACGAGCGGGGGCTGCTGCCGTACCTCTGGCTGGCGCTGCCGCTCGCCGCGCTGGTCGCGATGGTCCATCTCGTGTCGCGGCGGGCGACGGCGGCAGGGAACGTGTCGAGCGCCGCGACCGCGTTCGGCAAGAACAAGGCACGGCTCTACGAGGAGCGGGGGGCGACGGCGACGTTCCGCGACGTCGCGGGCAGCGCCGAGGCGAAGGCCGAGCTCGGCGAGATCGTCGACTTCCTCAAGGCGCCCGAGCGCTACGAGAAGCTCGGCGGCCGGATGCCCAGGGGGGTGCTCCTGGTGGGGCCGCCCGGCACGGGCAAGACGCTGCTGGCGCGGGCGATCGCGGGAGAGGCGAGCGTCCCCTTCTTCAGCGCGTGCGGGTCGGAGTTCGTGGAGATGTTCGTCGGCGTCGGCGCCGCGCGCGTGCGCGACCTCTTCTCCCAGGCGCGCGAGAAGGGGACCTGCCTCGTGTTCATCGACGAGCTCGACGCGGTCGGCAAGGCCCGTGGCATCGGCGGCTCCGTCGGCGGCCATGACGAGCGCGAGCAGACGCTCAACCAGCTCCTGACCGAGATGGACGGGTTCGACGCGCGCACGGCGATGATCGTGCTCGCCGCGACGAACCGCCCCGAGATCCTCGATCCGGCGCTCCTCAGGGCGGGGCGGTTCGACCGCCGGGTGCACGTCGACAGGCCCGACCTCGCCGAGCGGAGAGAGATCCTCGCGGTGCACGGGAGGAAGGTGGTGCTCGATGCGGACGTGGACCTCGACGCCGTGGCCGCGCAGACCGCGGGGCTCGTCGGGGCCGACCTCGCGAACATCGTCAACGAGGCGGCGCTGCTCGCGGCGCGACGCAGGGCGGCCGCGGTGAGGCAGAGCGACATGGAGGCCGCGATCGAGCGCGGGATCGCGGGGATCGAGCGGCGGGGCCGGCGGCTCGGAGCGCGGGAGAAGCTCGTGGTCGCCTACCACGAGGTGGGGCACGCGCTGACCGCCACGCTGCTGCCGACGCAGGACCCGGTGCGCAAGGTGTCGATCGTGCCGCGCGGGGCGGGGGCGCTCGGGTACACGATGCAGCAGCCGCGCGAGGACCGTTACCTGTGGAGCCGGCAGGAGATCCTCGACCGGCTCGTCGTGCTGCTCGGCGGGCGCGCCGCCGAGGCGGAGGCCGTCGGGGACCTGTCGACCGGCGCGCAGGACGACCTGCTCAACGCGACGGAGCTCGCGCGCCGCATGGTGCGCGAGCTCGGGATGGGCCAGGGGGTGGGGCTCTCGGCGCTGGAGCCGCGCCGGCCGCTGTCGTTCCTGGGCGAGTCGCGGGGCGCGCCCTCACCGGGCGCGGGGCGGGAGTGCAGCGACGCGACCGCGCGCGAGATCGACGCGGAGGTCGCGCGGATCCTCGCGGACGCGGAGGCGCGGGCGCGCGCGATGATCCACGAGCGCCGCGCGACGCTCGAGCGCATCGCCGCGAGGCTGTACGAGGTCGAGACCCTGAGCGGCGACGAGATCAGGGCGATGATGACGAGCGGCGAAGCGTAGGGCCGCGGGCGCTCGGTCGACGCTCGGTCGACGCTCGGTCGACGCTCAGTCGACGCTCAGCAGGGCGCGGGACAGGTCGAAGCCCTCGGCGTCGTGGTGATAGACGACGCTGAGCACGCGGCCGCGGACGAGCTCCCTCGGCACCGCCCCCATCGCCCGGCTGTCGAGCGAGGCGGCGCGGTTGTCGCCCATCACGAAGAGGTGGTCCGGAGGCACGACGACCGGCCCGAACGCGGCGAGGTCGGGCTCGCCCGCCGCGTGCGTGACCGATCCGAGGTGCTCCACCCGCGTGCCGTCCCCGAGCTGCTCGATCGCCTGCGCCGCGCCGTCGACGTACAGCAAGCCTCGCCGGAGCATCACCGTCTGCCCAGGGAGCGCGATCACGCGCTTGACGAGGAGGGTGGAGCCGCCGCGCGGATCCGCGAAGAGCACCACGTCGCCGGCGCTCGGACCGCTGCGCTCGAACAGGTAGCGATCCGTGAGCGGGACGCGGACCCCGTAGGCGACCTTGTCGACAAGGATGCGATCGCCCGGGGCGATCGTCGGCCACATCGAGCCGGTGGGCACATGGTACTGGTCCGCGAGGGTCGAGCGACCCAGCGTGAGGATCACGAGGGCCGCGAGGACCTTGAGGAGGCTCCGCCCGAGCGGCGCGACCGTGCGGTAGGCGCGCCGCGCGAACGCGCGATCGGATCGGGGCACGAACAGGCCGGCCTTGACGGGCTGGAGGCACGCTGTCGCAACCTCCACCGCCGGCCCGGGGGAGCTGGGTTCGCTCATCGCTGGCGGGGCTAGCATCCGCGCTGGAGACAGGCCAGCTTCGCTGCATGCACGGGTGTACTTCGTCGACTGCATCGTTCTCCCAGGATCTAGGCCGTCTCACACTCTGCGGATCAATGTCGCGTCATCCGGTATCGACAGGGGCCGCCATGCACCTCGCCGGCTACCGCGCGCTGGGGCTCGAATTTACGTATATCCCTTTTGCGGTGACCGATGTTGAGGGCGCGACGCGCGGGATGCGGGCGCTCGGGATCCGCGGCCTGGGTGTGTCGATGCCCTACAAGCAGGCGGTAATTCCATTGCTGGACGAGATCGACCCCGTCGCCGCGCGGATCGGCGCGGTGAACACCATCGTCAACGACGACGGGCGCCTCCGGGGCTACAATACCGACTGGATCGGCGCGGTGCGGGCGCTCGAGGAGGTGACGCCGCTCGGAGGCGCGCGGGTGCTGCTCCTCGGCGCGGGCGGCGCGGCGCGCGCGGTCGCGTTCGGGCTCGCGGAGCGCGGCGCCCGCGTCACGGTCGCGAACCGCGATCTCGAGAAGGCGCGGCAGCTCGCGGCGGCGGTCGGCGGCGCGGCCGCGCCGCTCGACGGGGACGACGGGGAGGCGCTCTCGCCCGACCACGACGTCCTCGTCAACGCGACGTCGCGCGGCATGGCCGAGGTCGACCCGCGGAGCCCTGTCCCGGAAGAGGCGTTGCGGGAGGGTCTCCTTGTGATGGACATCGTGTACAAGCCGATGATCACGGAGCTCGTGGAGGCAGCGCGGCGGCGCGGGGCCACCGCCGTTCACGGCGGGAGGATGCTCCTCCACCAGGCAGCAGAGCAGTTCCGGCTCTACACGGGGCGGGAGCCGCCGCTCGACGTCATGGACGAGGCGCTCCGCGCTCAGCTCGGCTGACGCGCGCAGCCCACCGGGCCGACTCCGCTGTCCGGCCCACCGGCGCGGCCAGGCGGCGCGGCGCGCGACGACCGCTGTTGTAGGCCTCGAGCGCCGCAGCCGGAGCAATGGCCAAGCGCGAGCGCCACGCGTAGGCTTCACCCGATGATCTCGTTTGAAATACGCGCAGCCGTGACCGGCGACGAGGAGCAGCTCCTCTATGTCGCGCGCCACCTGAACTCGGTCAACCTGCCGAACAACCGTGACGCAATCCACGAGATCGTCGCCGAGAGCCACAGGAGCTTCAGCGGGGCGATCCAGGACCCCCGTCTCCGACAATACGTGTTTGTGCTCGTCGACCGGACGAAGGGCGACAAGGGCATGATCGTCGGCACCTCGATGATCATCGCGCAGCTCGGCCGGCGCGGCATCCCGTACATCTTCTTCGACGTGTTCGACGAAGAGAAGTACTCGGCCACGATCGACAAGCACTTCCATCATACCGTGCTGCGCATCGGCTACTCGTACAACGGCCCCACGGAGATCGGCGGACTCGTGCTCATGCCAGACTACCGGCAGGGGCCCGAGCGGCTCGGCACGATGATCTCGTATGTTCGCTTCCTCTACATGGCCGCGCGCCCCGACCTGTTCCAGGAGGAGATCCTCGCGGAGCTGATGCCCCCGCTCGAGCCGGATGGAACAAGCCACCTATGGGAAGCGCTCGGGCGCAAGTTCACCGACATGAGCTATGCCGAAGCAGACCTCCTCTCCAAGAAGAACAAGGAGTTCATCAAGGGGCTCTTCCCGGAAGGGACCATCTACGCTTCGCTGCTGCCCGAGGACGCGCAGCGCGTGATCGGAAAGGTGGGGTCGCAGACCCGGGGGGTGGAGAAGCTCCTGCGCCGCATCGGCTTCCGCTACGCCCACAGGGTCGACCCGTTCGACGGGGGGCCGCACTTCACCGCCCGCATGGACGAGATCTCGCTCGTGAGCGACACGCGCCGGGCGAAGGCAGGCCGCCCGTTCGCGCCGAGCCCGTCGGACCCGAAGGGCATCGTCGCGATCGAGCGCCCGGACGCCCCCTATTTCCGCGCGGTCGCCGCGCACTTCCGCGACGAGGGGGAGCGCGGCCTGGCGATCGCCGAGGACGCCTGGGACCACCTCGCGCTCCAGCCCCGCGCGCCGATCTGGGCGCTGCCCCTGCCGTGATCGGCGACGCCTGCGCGCTTCGTCCGGGACGCGCAAGACCGAGCGGGCCAGGCCACCTTGATTTTTGACGATTCTATTGCTACAGAATTAACAGAAGTTTTCGAAGGGGTTCGGACGACCATGACCCTGGGATTGGACCTCGATTTCAGGCGCTGGCCCGCGCTGGAGCGGAGAGGGCGCTGGGCCGGGACGGCGCAACAGGCCGAGGGCGGCGCGGAGAGCGCGCCTGGGACAGGGGGCGGCGCGGGTGAGGGGCCCGCGCTCTCGGAGCGGGAGCTGCGCATCGCCGCCGCGCTCGCCGAGGCGGCGATGCCGGCCGGCCGCTTCCTCGAGGGCGCTGGCGCGGCGACGGCCACCCGCCTCGCGGCCTGGCTCTCCTCGATCCCGCCGCACCTCGCGCAGGGGCTGCGCGCGGCGCTGTGGGCCATCGAGCTCGCCCCGGTGCCGATGCGACTCAGGCCGCTGTCGGCGCT
>JAICEP010000070.1 GCA_025924095.1 Sorangium sp. | reverse complement strand
GTTGGGGTTGGTCCTGCACTCGTAGGCCGGCGTGCCCGGATCCGTGCCCTCGAGCTGCTGGATCTCGCACACGCAGTCCCATTCGGAGACCTTCGCGATCTCGAGGGAGAGCACCTCATCCTTCGCGGGCTGGTGATCCGGAGTCACGTCGATGCGCCCCGGCGTCCTCGGGTCCAAGCAGTCGCAATTGCCCTGCGAGTTGCGCGCCTCGAGGATCAGGCAGGGGACCTCCTTTTCAGCGTTGGGGGTCAAGGTGCGCGGCAGGCACTGGCCGCCGAGCACGGTCTTCAGGCGATCGATGATGGCGCCGATCGCCGGCCGGTAACCGTAGTCGGCCGAGCTGTCGTCGTCGAGCTGGGCCGGGCACACCGAGCCGACGATGCCCTGGGGTCCGAGCTCCCGGATGAGCTGCAGCTCGCGGAGGCCCGGGTAGGCCTTCGCTTTGATCTGCGTCGTCGTCCTGGGCGCCGGGTCCTCCTGACTGTTCGTGCCCTCCGGCTGGCACAGCGGGTTGTCGTTCGCCGGGCCGCCCGAGTCCCTGCAGTCGCAGCTCTGGCTGCTCCCCTCGCAGGGTTTCGGCGCGGTGAGATCGAAGATGCACGCGTACTGGAGATCGCCGCTCTTCGGCGAGGTCGTGTACTCCCGGCCGTTGATGCGGTTCCAGCCCGACTGCTCCGGCGTGACGATCGCGTCGCCGGTGATCGGGTTCATGCCCGAGCGCGGCACCATCGACTCGACCATGAAGGGATCCTTCGGCGGAACGTTGTTCGCGGGGTCGCCGAGGATGAGCTCCCAGGTGCTGCTGAACGCGTTGTCGAGCAGCGGGGCGCCGAGCTCGGTCGCGTTCTTGAACCCGCCGACCGGCTCGTTGTTCTCGTTGAGGCCCTCCAGGAGGTCCGGCTCGCCCTGCGCGTTCTGGCGCGCGATGTCCTGCCACGGCACACCGACGATGCCGGCGAAGAAGACGAGCCCGGGATCGCGGACGGAGGAGTCGTCGTCGTCCGGATCCAGATCGCTGAAGATCGGGTTCGGGACGAGATCGCCCTGGCGGTTCTTGACGCGGGCCTCGGTAAAGCCGCGCCGGTAGCGATCGATCGGCTGGAGGAAGTCGTAGCCGAACCGGCGCTTCTGGTCCCAGCAGCGGGAGTTGATCGGATCCTCGAGGTCGGTCAGCCTGGCGGGGTGGCCGTCCGGGCCCGTGCATGCCGCTTCGACCGGGCAGTCGCCCACGGGCTGGCTACACGACTTGCAGCACTTGTCGTTCGGATCTTGGGCGCACTCGGCGCGCGGCCGCCACATCCGGTTATTGGTCTCGGCGACGAGGTAGTTGCGGCTCTCCGCGCGGATCGAGCAGTCGTTCTCGTCGCTGAGCATGATGATGGCGAGGAGGGAGCTAGGCCGGAGAAACCGGCGGCGTTGCTCGATGACGACCGGATCCGTGTCCACCAGCACGGCGATCTTGTTCTCTTCCATGATCTCGATCGACTGGTACGGCTCCGGGTCGACGAGGAATCGGTACACGCTCTCGAGCTGCGCCTCGAAGCCGCAGCCGGCCTGCCCCGTGCCCTTGACCATCGCCGTGAGCTGCTCGACGAGCGACGTGTTGTTGAGGTCGGCGTTCGTGTCGCCCTCGATGTCCGCCTCGCCGTCGTCCGCGTCGGGCACGTTCGGCTCTCCACCCTGGCCGCGCTTCTGATCGGGGTCCCAGGCCAGGAAGCCCTGGTCGAGGTAGGTCGGAAGGTTGTTCATGGTGTCGTCCTCGCTCTCGCGCGCGAGGAGGTGCGCCATGTCCACGTTCGAGGGGATCGTAGCCCCCGGGCAAGCAGCCGAGCCGTAGCCGCCGAGGCTCGAGCTGATGATGCCGATGTGGATGTCCTTGACCGGCTCGAACTCGCGCTGGAATCCCGCATCGCATTCCGCGTTCGGCGACGAGACCGTCATGGGAGCCCGCGTGCCGGTCTTGTCGATGCAGCGCGGGTTGACGAGACCCTGCACGAGGTCGGGGATCGCAAAGCCGAGGATGTCCTGCTTGTCGGCCATCGAGCCCGAGTTGTCGATGGCCAGGAGGAGGTCGATCTTGTCGACCGAGCTCTGGGTCAGCCGCTCGACGATCGTCGATGTCGTGCGGGGCTCGTTCGTGGCGATGGGGCGGTTCAGACAGCCGAAGGCGCTGCCTGTGCCCGCTACCAGGAGGCCTGCCATGGCGAGCCTCGCCGCGCCCCTCCACGGGCGCCTCCTCTCACGCTCAATCCGCGTCATCATTGGACTTTCCTTTCGACCACCGATCCAGTTGCGCGGCGGTCAAGCCACTGAAAGGGCCCGTCGTCCACGGGCCCACGACCGACTTCCGCAGGCGATCCGCGGCTCGACGGGAGCTCGATGCTAAGGACCCGACCGGAACGCTGTCAATTCGACCTGCCGGCCCGCTCGGACCCGCCGGAGGGCGCCGTAGCAAACGAGATGCCGCCGCCGCGCTTCGAGAATCTCCATCTCCGCGCCGGGCTGCGCCGTCAACTTGATTGCGCGCTGCCAACGCAGTAGGCGATCTCCTCCCTTTCCACACCCTCCTGGCTCAACCCCGGTCGGTCAGGGGGCGATCGTCTGGCGGGGCCGTGATTGCCGCGGCCGCGCAACCCCGGTCGGCCGCCTCCGCCTCAACCCCGGTCGCCTCAACCTCGGTCGAAAGGAGCGGGCTGGCCTGATCGCGCCCCCCCGGCGCCGGCCGGGGTTTGCCGCTTCCCAGCAGGGCCGAGTTGTGGTCAGTGCCCGAGCATGTTGCGCGTCGCCGTCGCCATGGTCCCGGAGGTACGGCAGCTCCTCGCCGAGGATCCGGCGCAGCTCGCCGACCTCCTGGACGAGATCCACGACGAGGACCTCGCCGATCTCATCGGCCTGCTGGACGACGCCGAGGCGGCGACGGTCCTGATGGCGCTCAAGGCCGAGGACGCCGCGCCCATCTTCGAGCGCCTCGACGGCGAGACCCAGGAGGCCCTGGTCGAGCAGATGGGCGTCGAGAGCATCGCGCCCATCGTCTCCGAGATGGCGGCCGACGACCGCACCGACCTCATCGAGGCCCTGCCGGACCAGGTCAGCGGCACGCTGCTCTCCACGCTGGAGAAGGTCGACCCCGAGGCCGCCGCCGAGGTCGAGGAGCTCGCCAAGTGGCCCGAGGACAGCGCCGGCGGCCTCATGACCACCGATTACGTGTCGGTGGGCATCCACCTCACGGTCGCCGACGTGATCGAGCGGATCCGCGCCGTCGGCGAGCACGCCGAGACCATCTACTCCGTGTACATCGTCTCCGATCGGGGGCACCTCATCGGCGTCGTCTCGCTGCGCGATCTGCTGCTCGCCTCGCCCTCCGAGAAGCTCGCGAACGTCATGACCGAGAACGTCTTCGCCGTCAGCCCCGAGACCGACCAGGAAGAGGTCGCGCGGACCATGGCGAAGTACGACTTCAACGCGCTGCCCGTGCTCTCCGCGGACCGGAAGCTGCTCGGCGTCATCACCGTCGACGACGTGATGGATGTCCTCACGGAGGAGCAGTCCGAGGACATGCAGCGGCTCGGCGCGGTGGGTCCCATCGACGAGAGCTACTTCAAGACGAGCTTCTGGACGTTCATCCAGAAGCGCGCCCCCTGGCTCGCCGTGCTGTTCGTCGGCGAGTTCATGACCGGCGAGGTGCTCCGGCGTTACGAGGACGACCTCGAGGCCGTCGCGACGCTCGCTTACTACGTGCCGCTGCTCATCTCGACGGGCGGCAACTCCGGCTCGCAGTCGTCGTCGCTCATCATCCGCGGCCTCGCCGTCGGCGATGTGCGCGTCGGCGACTGGGCGAGCGTCCTCGTCCGCGAGCTCGGGCAGGCGGTCGTGCTTGGCCTCATGCTCTCCGTCATCGGCATGCTCCGCGTCTGGCTCTGGGGCGACGGCACCGGCTTCGTCCTGACGATCGGCGCGACGCTCATGGCGATCGTGCTCATGGGCTGCACGGTGGGCGCGATGCTCCCGCTCCTGCTCCGGCGTATCGGCCTCGATCCGGCGACCAGCTCCACGCCGTTCATCGCGAGCCTCGTGGACGTCCTCGGGATCCTCCTCTACTTCACGATCGCCCGCGTCTTCCTGGCCGATCTCCTCGCGCAAGCCGGGGCGGGCGGCTGAGCGGCCCCGGGCACCTCGCCGTCCGGACCGAGGCGGCGCCGGCTCCCCCGCGCGGGCGCGCCGCGTGCATCGCCGCGTGAATCTGCGCGCGCCTCGAGCCCTTGACGCGTCAGCGCCCATGGGGGAGGGAAACAGGCGACGTTCGTTCAGCGCAACGTGCGCTGAGCCGCTCCCAGGGAAGGAGTCAAGATGGCCGAAGGCTTGAATCGCGTGATGCTGCTCGGCAACCTGGGCGCCGACCCCGAGCTCCGGTTCACCCAGGGAGGGCAGGCCGTCTTGAACCTGCGGCTCGCGACGACCGAGTCGTACCTGGACCGCGACAAGGTCAGGAAAGAACGGACGGACTGGCACAATGTCGTGATCTGGGGCAAGCGCGCCGAGGCCTTGGGCAAGATCCTCAGCAAAGGCTCCTCGATCTTCATCGAGGGCTCGCTCCGCACGTCGAGCTACGACGACCGGGATGGCAACAAGCGCTACAAGACCGAGGTGGTCGCGAACAACGTCCTGCTGACGGGCGGCGGCCGCGGCCGCGGCGTCGCCAACGACGACGCGGGCGCGTTCGGCGCTGATCCCGGCGGCGGCTACACCGGCGGCGGCGGTGGCGGCTACGGCGGTGGTGGTGGCGGCTACGGCGGCGGTGGCGCCGGCGGCGGTCGCCCGGCCGGCGGCGGCTACAACCGCGGTGGTGGCGGTGGTGGCGGCCCCGGTCGCCCGGCACCGGCGGCGCCGGATGCCGGCCCCCCTCCGGACGACTTCGGCGGCGGCGGCTACGGCGGCGGCAACGACGACGACATCCCGTTCTGATCCCCGGAAATCCTGCACAATCCCCGCTGCCAGAGCGGCGCTCACCCGCACAGGAGACGGGCCCAGATCGGCGTTTTCGGCGCACAGGCGCACTCCAGTGCGCCGAGCATCGAAAGCGTCGAGGTGGGCCCGTATCCGAAGCGGGTGACGCCGCTCTAGGGGCGCGGGCGAGGGCGCCACGCCAGCACGACGGCCACGCCTGCCGCCGCGAGCACCCCGAGCGCCGCGGTCGCGGCGAGCGGCTCCTCCGCGGCGAAGAAGATCGCCCGCACGACCACCCCCGGCGCCGGCGGCGCCGTGAACGCCCCCTCAACCTCCGTCGCGCCGAGCAGCGCGCCGCACCGGGCGCCCGCCCCCTGCGCCGGCTCCTCCAGACAGACCACGCTGCAGAGCGCCGCGTCGCGCTCGCTCCCGGCGAAGCCGAGCACGTGCCACCCGCGGATCGCCACCGCGCGCTCGCCCGCCGTCCCCGCCGCCTCGAACGGCTGCTCGAACCGCTGCGAGTGCGCGCGGATCGGCCCCGCTTCCCACCGCTCGATCGCCACCCCGAGGCCGCCGCGCACGAGCCCCGACGCCCGATCGAGCACCAGCTCCTCCAGGCCGGTCACCCACTGCCGCGACGGGGCCGTCGCGCAGACCGCGCGCAGCGAGAGGCCGTCCGCGTCGACGCCCCGCCGGAGCGTCACCTTCGCCCCCGCGATCGCCGAGACGTCGATCGAGGGCAGCACCGCCTGCAGCGCATCGCGCGCCCCGGCAGGCAACGAGAGGCGCAGCGCGAGGCCCGGCGCCACGCCGTGCAGCTCAGACGCGCTCGAGCTCATCCATCAACGCGAGCACCTCGCTGCGGATCTCGACGAGCGCCGTGCGCATCCGCTGCACCTCCTCATGGCTCGCGCCCGCGTCGGGGGGCGGCGGCTCGATGCCGCCCTCGCGCAGCTTGCGACGCGCCCCCGCGATCGTGAAGCGGTGCGAATAGAGGAGCTCCTTGACCTTGAGGAGCGTCTCGACGTCGCGCCGGCTGTAGACCCGCTGCCCCTTCGCCGACTTCTGCGGGCGGATGGAGCGGAACTCCGTCTCCCAGTACCGGAGCACGTGCGGCTCGACCCCCACGAGGCCGGCCACCTCGCCGATCCGGTAGTACAGCTTCGCCGGAAGCTGCTGGCGCACCGCCAAGCGGTCTACTCCTCGGCGGCCGAGGCCGTCTCGCGCGGGTTGAGGGCCTGCTTCAAGATCTGGCTCGCCTTGAAGTTCAGGACCCGCCGCTCCGTGATCAGGATCGGGTCGCCGGTCTGGGGATTGCGCCCCTGCCGCTGGCGCTTGTCGCGCAGCACGAAGTTGCCGAATCCAGAGATCTTGATCTTCTCCCCGCGCCCCAGGGTTTCCTTCATGGTCTCGAACACGAGATCCACCAGATCGGCAGACTCCTTCTTCGAGAACCCCCCGAGGCGGGAGTAGACCGCCTGAACGATTTCGGCTTTCGTCATGAGACCCCCATCGCCCTTGCAGAAGGGGGGGACACGCCGCAACCCCTGAAGACCGTTCAGGAAGCCGCGTGCGGTCCCCCGACCGGCCTGGGGGCAGGATGCCAGCCTGCGTCGGGGAGGTCTAGGGGGTTACGCAGGCTTCGCCCGATGAGCGCCGGGCCCGCTTTGTGCAGCCCTCCAGCGGGCGCGGTGCCGGAGCCAGCCCGCCGGGGGCTCGGCGCCAGCCCACCACGACGAGACCAGCGCCCCGCGCGGCCCTCATCGAGGCCGCGGCCGGAACCCCGGCAGGATCCCGGCGCGGCCGCGCGGCATGGGCTCGCTGGCGGCGAACGGCTCAGGCGGCGAGGTCGCCGAGAGGCCGCTCCTTCGTCGCCTGCCTTGACCAGGCGCCGACCACGGCCGCATCGCCCGGCCGCGCGTCGTTCCAGCCGACGGCCGGCGCGCCCGAGACCGCGTCGCGGCGGCGCGCGAACTGCTCCTGGGCGACCATGGCCGCGACGTAGAAATAGCCGACGGCGAAGAGCACCGCGAACGGCGTGGCGAAGTAGTGCCCCGTCTGGACGGACGCAACCACCGCGCCGCACGACAGCACGGCGAGCACCGCCTCGGTCAGCGGCAGGTCCGTGCGCACCCTGTACCGGCCCTTGTTGTCGCCCTGCTTCGGGGTCCGCACGAACTCGCCCGACATGCTGCGGATCCCCTCGATCACGGCCTTCGACAGGTGCGGCGCGAGCCCCGTCCCGAGCGCGATGAGCATCGGCAGGCGCACGACCGCGCCCCAGCGCGAGCGGCCCTGCGCCGTCTCGGCCAGCATGTAGAACGCCGCGAGCGATCCAGTCGTCGCCGTGCAGAGCGGTAGATCGATGGCGACCATCGTCAGCGTGTCGGCGGCGGGGAACAGGACGAGCGCCGGCAGGAGGAGGATGCTCAGCAGGACCAGGAGCGGGTAGGCGAAGTGCGGCGTGAGGTGGAAGAACGCCTCGATCCGCTGCCCCCGCGAGAGCTTCGCGCTGAGCACCCTCGCCATCAGCTTGCGCGCGGTCTGCACCGTCCCCTTCGCCCAGCGGTACTGCTGCGCGCGCAGCGCCGAGATGTCCTCGGGGAGCTCCGCCGGCGAGACGACATCCTCGCGGTAGATGAAGCGGTAGCCCGCGAGCTGCGCCCGGTACGACAGGTCGAGGTCCTCGGTCAGCGTGTCGTGCTGCCAGCCGCCGGCCTCGCGGATGGCGTCCTTGCGCCACATCCCGCCGGTGCCGGAGAAGTTGAACAGGAGGCCGGCGCCGAAGCGCGCGCGGTTCTCGACGAGGTGGTGGCCGTCGAGCATGAGCGCCTGCACCTGCGTGAGGATGGAGACGTCGCGGTTCAGGTGCCCCCACCGCGTCTGGACCATGCCGACCGTCGGATCCTCGAAGTGGCCGACGATCGACCGGACGAAGCCCGGCTGCGGGATGAAGTCGGCGTCGAAGATCGCGACGAGCTCGCCCTTCGCGACCTTGAGGCCCTCGTCGAGGGCCCCCGCCTTGTAGCCGACGCGGTTCGTGCGGTGCAGGTACACCGCGTCGATGCCCTGCGCGCGGAGCCGCTCGACGTGCGCGCGCACGAGGCCCTGCGTCTCGTCCGTCGAGTCGTCGAGCACCTGGATCTCGAGCTTGTCGCGCGGGTAATCCATCCTCGCGACCGCATCGAGCAGCCGCGCCGCGACCGTCGACTCGTTGAAGAGCGGGAGCTGGATCGTCACCGGCGGGAGATCGTGATCCGTCAGGGCCGCGACCTCCTGCGCGTGCACGATCTTCGCGCGGTTGAAGCGACAGAGGACGACGAGGTGCAGTCGGTGCAGGCCGTAGGCGCTGAGACCGAGCAGCACGCCGAAGTAGAGCACACAGAGCAACATCGAGAGCATCGGGAGCACCTACCGCCAGGGTTGCCGGGCAGCCGTGGGATCGGGCGATTTTGCCGGTCCCCACTCCTGCAGATGCTGGCGGGTACCGAACGCGTACCATCCGCCGAATCCGAAGTTGTCATGCACTTGTAATTCGTTGCAACTCTCTGTCACGAGACGCGAAAAGTTGACTTGAGGCCGAGTCCTTCCCCCTGGAAAATGACAATCACCGACAATCCCGCTTCGCCCGGTCGCGCGGCGCTGGCCGCAGGTTCGCTGCACGAACGCCCGTGCGCGAGCGACGCACCAGGTACGGTGATCCCCCGATACCGCTGCTCTTAAGTAAGGTGTTTTTCGTAAGGGCTGCCCGAGGCTTCGTTCAATAAGTACGGCGCTCGCCTGATGAGCAGATTCACAGTGCTGTGGGGTTTTGAGGCCTGTCCAGGAGCGGCGCCGCCGGGGGTCCGGGGTCATCTGCGCCTGGCGTCCGTGGGAGCCCGGGGCTATCCGTTGCCGATGAGCCGCGCGTTACTTAATGAACTGAAGGCCCGCCAGATCGCGTTCCTCGAGGCGCGGCTCGTCTCGGAGGCCGCCGCGCGGGACTTCCGGGAGCGCCTGCCCGCCGGCTTCGCGGCGCTGCTCGCGACGCCGCTCGGCGAGCTCATCGATGCGGGGGCGGTCGCGGGGGCGCTCGACGCGCTGGCGGCGGAGGAGTCGCTCCGGCGGGCGGTCCGGCCCGCGGTCGCCGCGGCGCTCGCGGCGCTGGTCGAGGCGGCGCGCGCCGAGCGGCGGCGCGCGAAGGAGCTCATGCCGCAGGGGGCGCGCGACAAGCTCGATCGCATCCTGGAGCAGCCGAAGATCGTCCCCGAGCGGCTCGTGCGCGAGGTGCTCGAGAGCGCGGCGCTCGACGCGGTGATGCGCGACGTGCTCTACGACACGCTGAAGGAGTTCTCCGAGAAGGTGAACCCGTTCTTCGCCGAGTGGGGCCTGCCGGCGCTGCTCAAGCGGATCTCCCCCTTCGGCCTCGGCGGGGTCGGCAAGACGATGGGCACCCTGCGGGGCGACTTCGAGCGGCGGCTCGAGCCCGAGATCCGCCGCTTCTTGCAGGGGTTCTCGCGCACGGCGATGCGCCAGGTGCACGACATCGTCGTCGCCCGGGGCGACACGCCCGAGTTCATCGGCCTGCGCAAGCACGTCGCGACGTGGGTGCTGGAGCAGGAGATCTGCGCGCTCGTCGGTCAGCTCGACGCGACGAGCTCGGCGCTCGCCGAGGAGCTCGCGGCCGACGTCGCCGCGCATGTGCTCCGGGACCGGC
This sequence comes from Sorangium sp., assembly GCA_025924095.1. GTDB lineage: Bacteria > Myxococcota_A > Polyangia > Polyangiales > Polyangiaceae > Sorangium. Next base: position 7,021 of record JAICEP010000070.1, on the reverse strand, counting down.
CGATCCGGACGCGGACCAGCGAGGCGATCGCGGCGTTCGTCGCCGCGCACGCGCGCGAGCCGCTCGGCGAGGCGCTGGGGCGCCTCGGGATCGCGCCCGCGCTCGACTTCGACGCGCTCGCGGCCGCGCTCTGGCCGCTCGTGCGGAGCCTGTGCGCGACCGGACCGGTGCGCGCCTGGCTCGCGTCCGTGGTGGAGGAGTTCTTCGACGGGCTGCCGGACGGCATCGAGCCGCCCGCCTGAAGCGCGCCGAGACGAGGCGCGCAGCCCGCCTCGGCCCGCGCCGAGCCCCTGCGGCGAGCGGCCGCTCAGCCCATGGCCGACGCGTCCGCCACCGCCGACTCGATGTAGGCGAGGCCGCGCGACGGGCACGCGGGCACCGTGGGCGCGAACGCCTCCATGTCCAGGATCAGCTCGGGGCCGGCCGCGAGCGTGAGCACCACGACGGGCACGCGCGGCGACATGCGGCGGAGCGCCTCCATCTCGCTGTGGAGCCCCGATTCCTCCCGGGGCACGAGCACCATCACGTGAGGACGCCAGCGGGCAAGCACGTCACGCGCATGGCCGAGCCCGCAGCACGTCTCCACCGTGTAGTCCCGGGATGAGAGGAAGTGGACGAGCGGCAGGGAGTTGCTGGCGTCGTCGTCAATCACCAGAACTCGGGTCGTGCTCTCAATCTCCATAAGGTTCCCCCGTCGGCGGCTGGGTCTGACCGCGGCCACGAAGACCAGATCTTCATCGCCGCGCCCAGGGAAACCATACTCCATCGGCGACAAAGCGCGATATCAATCGCGCTTCATCGCATCACGCGACGCGTTGATACGCGCTTGAAACATCAGCGCTTTCCCCCTGTCGTCTCCGCGACCCGCGCCCCATCCGCGCGGGTCCGGCGCGGGCTCAGCCGCCGAGATAGGCCGCGCGGATCTCTTCGTTCGCCGCGAGATCCCTGGAGTCGCCGCTCATGGCGATCTGCCCAGTACGGAGCACGTAGGCGCGCGTCGAGTACTTGAGGGCGAGTCGGGTGTTCTGCTCGACGAGGAGTACGGTAGTTCCTGACGCCGCGATCTTGGCGATCGACTCGAAGATGTCCGCGACGAGCCGCGGCGCGATGCCGAGCGAGGGCTCGTCGAGGAGCAGCATGGCCGGGCGCGCCATCATGGCGCGGCCGATCGCGAGCATCTGCTGCTCGCCGCCGGAGAGCGTGCCGCCGTGCTGGTGCATGCGCTCGCCGAGGCGGGGGAAGAGCTTCACCACGTCATCGACGGTCTCTGCCATGGTGGGGCCGTCTTTATGGCACCACGCGCCGAGATCGAGGTTCTCGCGGACGGTGAGGTTCGAGAAGATCGCGCGCCCCTCGGGGACGAGCGAGACGCCGACGGCGACGAGCTCCTCGGTCGAGATGGACGCGAGGTCCTTGCCGTCATAGCGGATGCGGCCGGAGGCGATCGGCAACAGGCGGACGATCGTCTTCAGCGTGGTCGTCTTGCCGGCGCCGTTCGCGCCGATCATCGCGACGACCTCGCCGCGCCGCACCTCGAGGCTGACGCCCTTGAGCGCCCGGATGCCGCCGTAGCTGACCGCGAGATCCTCGACGACGAGCAGGCGCTCGCCGGGCGCCACCGAGGGGGGCTGCCGCGTCGGATGCGATGTCTTCATGCGCGCTCCTCTGCCGCCGCAGCGGCCGCGGGGCGGGCCTCGTCTTCGACCTCCTCGCCGAGGTAGGCGGCGAGGACCTTCGGGTCCCTGCGCACCGCCTCCGGGGTGCCGTGCGAGATGGTCTCGCCGTGGTCGAGGACGTGGATCTCCTCGCACACCCCCATCACGACCTGCATGTTGTGCTCGACGAGCACGACCGTGATGTCGAAGGTGTCGCGCAGCCAGCGGATCTGCTGCTTGAGCCCCTCGGCCTCGCCGTAGTTCATGCCCGCCGCCGGCTCGTCGAGCAGGAGCAGCTTCGGCTTGAGCATCATCGCCCGGGCGATCTCGAGGCGGCGCTGGTTGCCGTAGGAGAGCGACGTCGAGATCTCGTCGGCCATCTCCTCGAGCTTGAACACCGAGAGCAGCGAGAGCGCGCGCTCGGTCATCTCCTGCTCGTCCTTGTAGAAGAACGGCGAGCGGAGCAGGGCGGAGGTGAGCGTCGACCTGCGCAGGTTCTCGCAGGCGACGAGCACGTTCTCGAGCACCGTGAGCTGGCCGAAGAGGCGGATGTTCTGGAACGTGCGAGCGACGCCGAGGCGCGCGATCTGGCTCGGCCTGAGCGGCGCGAGGTCGGTCCCGCCGAAGCGGATCGAGCCCTCGTCGTGCTTGTAGACGCCGGTGATCAGGTTGAACACCGTCGTCTTGCCGGCGCCGTTCGGGCCGATGAGCCCGAAGATCGAGCGATCCGGCACGGAGAACGAGACGCCGCCGACGGCCCGCAGGCCGCCGAACCGCTTGGTCACTCGCTGCAGATCGAGGCTCACTCGAACTCCCTCCCGGTCGGCTTGACCTCGTGCTCGACGGCGGTGCCGGGCGGCTGCTCCTCCGGCGGGGCGCCCGGGCGCTCGGCGGCCGCCTCGGCGCCGGTCGTGGCGGGGACGGGCTCGGCCGGCCCGACCGGAGGGCGCTTCGCGCGCACCACGCGCCGGCCGAAGAGCTCGCGCTCGCCGAAGAGCCCCTCGGGGCGCAGGATCATCAGCCCGATGAGGATGCTCGCATAGAGCACCATCCTCAGGGCGTTCAGATCGAGCGCGGGGTAGGCCGCCTTCAGCGCGAGGACGCTGTCGAGGCCCTGGAGCTGCTCGATGAGCTTGACCGTGAAGGTCACGAGCACGCCGCCCACGATCGACCCGGTGACGCTGCCCGAGCCGCCGAGGATCACCATCGTGATGGCGTCGAACGAGTAGCTGAACGTGAACTGGTCGGGCTGGATCGTCGGGTTGCCGTCGCGCATCGAGGCGAGCAGGCCGCCGGCGATGCCGCCGCCGGCGGCGGAGATGACGAACGAGGTGACCTTGTAGCGCGTCGGGTCGACGCCCACCGCGGCGGAGGCGATCTCGTCCTCGCGGAGCGCGCGCAGCGCGCGGCCCCAGCCGGAGAACTTCAGCCGCCAGGCGATGAGGGTCGCGAGCACGACGGCGCCGAAGATCCAGAACGGGCCGCCGTACTGCGGGACGCCGGTGTCGTCGGGGCCGGCGTAGCCGATCTGGCCGCCGAGCGCCCCGAGCAGCCTGCCGACCGTCCCCTGCTCGGCGGCGCCGGTCGTCGCCGTGGCGATCGTCAGGCGGAAGATCTCGGCGAACCCGAGGGTCACGATGGCGAGGTAGTCGCCGCGCAGCCGGAGGCTCGGCAGGCCGACGACGAGGCCGAAGAGGGCCGCGACGAGCCCGGACGCGAGGAGCGCCGGGGGCATCACGAGGAACGAGTTGCCGAAGAGGGGATCGCCGCCGCCGAGCTGCTGGTGCAGGTTGCCGGAGACGATGGCCCCGGTGTACGCGCCGATGCCGACGAAGCCGGCGTGGCCGATCGAGAACTGGCCGGCCATGCCGTTGATGACGTTGAGCGAGAGCGCCGCGATGACGTTGACCATCGCGAACAGGGCGAGCTGCCGCCAGGCGGCGTCCGGCATGACGGTCTCGAAGCCGAACTCGAGGGCGACGACGACGCCGAGGAGCACGAGCGCCGTGATGACGCGCTTCAACGGTCGAGGCATGGCCGGCCACAGTTGATTTGGCCGGGCCGTACCGTCAAGCAGTAGCGTTACTTGATGACCCGCAAATAGGGGGGTAGCTCGCGCTTCGCCTTGCCCGCTCCCTGGCGCTGTCTGGGCTCGGGCTCACCGGAGCTGCCGGAATCGTCGTCTTCGCTCTCCTCGGTGGAGCGCACCGGCGCGAGGGCCGGCGCGGGCACCGCCGCGAGCGTCCTCACGGGCGCGCCGGCGTCCCGCGCCGAGGGCTCGCTCGCGCCGCGGCGCTCGGCGGGCTCCACGGGCTCGAGCTCGGGACGGCGCACCTTGTCGCGCGCGCGCGCCTCGTCCGCCGCGTCGTCGCTCCGCTCGTCGTCGCCGCTCGGGGGCGCCACGGCGGCGAGCCGGGGGCGCGGCCGCTTGGCGGGCTTCTGCGGCGGGGCCACGCCGGGGCGCTGCTGCTTCTGCGCGGCGAGATCAGCCGGGATGTCCTCGGGCCACACCATGCCCCGCTGGTCCTCGCTCACGAGCGCCCAGATCGCGTGCCACGGCAAGCGGCACCAGAACGGCGCGCGGTTGAACGAGAGGGTGCAGCTGATCCCGTCGTCGTCCACCTTCAGGTCGGGGATGGAGATCGCCATGTTCATGCCGACCTGGAGGATCAGCTGCGGCTGCCCCGTGAACCCCTTGGGGACGGAGACCCCGGGCCGGCGCGGGTCGAGGTGGATGAACACGCTCGGCTCTCGCTCGAGGAGGGCCAGCGCGACGTCCTTCTTCGGCGGAAGCGGTCTCTGCACGTCGGACATCGTACTGCTCTGCCCAATACCCCGGACCGCGCGGCTCCGCCAGCGCTTCGGGCCCTCGGGCGCCGGGCGGCGCGCCGGTGAGCAGGCCGCAGGGCGAAAGCCGTCAGGCGACTCCAGCAGCTCTGTAGAAAGCTCGCCGTAGAGGCGCGCGCGACGCGGCGGGCGCCGGCACGATCGGGCTGCCGGACCTCCTCCTCGCGGCCCGCGCGCCCGCGCACCTCACGCCGCGGGTCGCCGGCTCAGCTGGATCGGGACCTCCGAGAGGGTGACGCGGTGCTTGCCGGCGCTCGTGAGGGGGATGTGGTCGACGATCTGGACGCAGATCTCCGCGCGCTCGCCGAGGTGCTGCCGGACGGTGCGCTCGATGAGCCGCGCGGTCTCGGGCTGGAAGCCCTTGCCGGGCACGAGCCGGACCGTGATCGCGCGCCGCCGGTCCTGGTAGACCTGGTAGCGGGCGATCGTCGGCTGGTCCTTGATGAGGTGCGGGAAGAGCTCCCCCGCGAGCAGCTGGCCGTCGGGGCCGACGAGGAGGTCGAGGACGCGGCCCTCCACCGAGGCGAGCATCGGCAGCCCGCGGCCGCACGCGCACGGCGCGCCGGCGGCGATCGCGACGTCCTGGTTCTTGTAGCGGATGAGCGGCATCGATCGGCAGGCGAGGTCGGTCACGACGACCTCGCCCGCCTCGCCCGGGAGGGCGTGCCGCCCGTCGCGGAGCAGCTCGACGTACACGCCCTCCAGGTTGATGTGCTTGCCCTCGTGCCGCTCGCACTCGGCGGCGATCAGCATGAGCTCCCGGCAGCCGTACCGGTCGAACACCGGCGCGCCGAACGCGCGCTCGATCGCCTCGCGCTGGTGCGCGAAGAGCCGCTCGGCGCTCGTGACGATGCCGCGCGGGGCGGGGAGCGCGCGCCCCTCCGCGAGCGCGTAGCGCGCCGCCTGGTACAGCGCGCTCGTGTAGCCGACGATGAGCTGCGGCCGGTACCGCGCGACCTCGTCGAGCAGCGCGGCGAAGCGCGCTTCGGACAGATCGAAGGCGCTGATCATCTTCTTGCGGAGGACGGCCTCGTGCAGGGAGCGCTTGGCCTTCTTCGCGAGCGTCTCCCCGAACTGGGTGCTCCACAGGTGAAGCTCGCGGTCGCCGAGCCGGGCGCCCGCCCACCCGTCGGACCGCATGGCGGCCGCGATGCGGCGCTCGTAGGTGCGGTGGTCGAAGCGGAACTGCACAGGCTCCCCCGTGGAGCCTCCCGTGCCGCTCGAGTAGAGCCGGCCGACGAAGCCCTCGGCGAGGAGATCCGGCCCGTGGGCGCGGAGGTCGGCCCGCGTGAGGACGGGGAGCCGCAGGAGGTCCTCCGGCGCCTTCACCGAGGCGACGCGCACGCCGTGCTCGGCGAACCGAGCCCTGTAGAACGGGACGTTCTGCTCGGCGAAATGGAGGGCCGCGAGCATCCGCCGGAAGCCGAGGTCGCGAACCTCGTCTTCCGACCGCCACTGGGAGCGCTCGATCTCCTCCAGGTGTTTCAGGGTCTCCCTGCCCCTCAAACGGGTCTCGTAGAGCGGAAACAGGATGTTTCGAAACAGCTCACCGTACATGGGGAGAGCGTTCTATCGAATCATCGACCGTCAAGCGCGCGCCGGCGGCTCTCCTGCGAATCCGCATCTTCGTGGCGAGGAATCCGACCGGAGCGGCGCGCGCCGGCGACTTCCGTCCTGGTGGAGCCGCAGCGGAGGGGCGCGTCAGCCTGCAAGATAAGCTCCACCTGCGAGTGCGAGCTGGGTACACGCATCGAGCGCGGAGGGCTCGATGGTCTCATTGGTGCGCTCCTCGGCCGCGCGCTCGTCGAGGTCACCGCGGCGCCGTAGCCAAAGGAGCGCACGCTCGCGGACGCGTCGCGCCACCTCGCTGACATCGTCCTTTGAAGGCGGCGGCGCATCGTGGAAGCGCACGCCCAGACCCGTGCGCGTCACGGGCACGTACGCCCGTCGCGCCTGGCACGTGTGCCTGGCACATGGATCCGAGATCGACGCCGGCGCGCTGACACCTTATGGACGCGAAGCCACGCCAAGCGGCCTGGCGTTGGCAACGCCGTGATTGTGCGATCACCAGCCCTGAGCGCCGGAGCACTCTTGACCGGCGCGACGTCGTACGGCTAGGCTCCGGGCCGGAGCTCGATCCAATGCACAACTTATATCGTTCCTTGCCGATTTTGTGCTCACTTCTTGGGCTGGTGGCGTGCGGCGACGACGGTGAGACGAGCGCAGGCACGGGCGAGGCGGCGAGTGGTGGCTCGTCGGCTACCGGCGCGAACACGGGTGGATCCGGCGGAGCTGGCTCGAGCAGCGGCGGCGCAGCTGGCGGCGGCGCCGGTGGCGGTGTCACGGAAAGGAAACGGGTCGGAGACCCGTGCTCCGAACATGCGCAGTGCCCCTCGTTCGGCACCCTGGAGGGATATTGCTTGACGAGCTGGCCCGAGGGCTACTGCACCACGGACCATTGTGACGGCGACCTGGTCTGCTTCCCCGATACCAGGTGCGTCAGCGTGGACGGCGTCGAC
>JAICEP010000069.1 GCA_025924095.1 Sorangium sp. | reverse complement strand
CCGCGCCGGCCGCCGCCGGCGCCGCAGCCCTCACCGGCCGTGACCTCGAGCAGATCGAGGCGTTCGCCGATCTACCCGAGGAGACGCACGACGAGCTCGCGCTCGCAGCGCACGTGGAAGACCTCGCGTCCGACGAGGAGCTCGCCGTCTACGGCGCAGCGCTGGTGCTCAGCGGCAGCGTCGCCGTGTGCGCGAACATCGTCGACACGCCCGCCGAGCGCGCCGCCATCAGGGCGCTCGTGCCGTCCCGCGGTACGCTCGAGGAAGGCATCCCGCTGCGCGTGGTCGCCGGCGCGGGCGGCGCGCGGGTGGCGATCTGGGACCAGACGACCATCGACAACGCGCTCCGCACCTGCCCCTGGGTCGTCGACGAGCTGCGCACCGTCGCAGACCGGCTCCAGTCGCTCGCCGGCGCCACGATGGGGCCGCTCGGCGAGCTCGAGGAGACGCTGCTGCGCCGGGTCCTCGACCGGCTCCGCCTGCGCAACCTGGAGCCCGGCGAGCAGCTGATCCACGCCGGCAATCCCATACCCGGGCTCGTGATCATCGGCGCCGGCGCGCTGGAGCTGGTCGCGGAGCGATCGCAGGAGATCGCCGGCACCACGAGGCCCGGTGAGCTCCTGTTCGCCTCCGAGCTGCTCGGAGGCCAGCCAGCGCCGACGATCGCGCGCGCGGCCGGATGCGGCGCGCTCGTGCTCATCGCCGACCACCCCGTGCTGCGCGAGCTGTTCGAGAGCACGCCGGAGCTGCTCTCCATCCTCGCGCAGTCCATCTCGCCGAACGCCCAGGGCAGCTGAAACGGCAGGAGAACCGACGCCGTGCACGGGGGGGCAGCCGGGCGCGTCGCCGGCGGCACGCGCCCGGGCGCGACGTGGGCACAGCTGCCCGAGGCCGCGACCCGCGCCCGAGCCGCGCCTAGAGTCGGCCTCGACCTCTCACCGGACGCAGCGGCCGTGCGCGCGCGGCCTCCTGCTCCAGCTCGACGGCCTCGGCGGGGTCCTCGTTGAGCTGCCAGACGAGCTCGCTGTTGCCCTGCGCTCCGGCGAAGCGGAGCCCGAACCACTTCGCGCTCGGCGAGATCGTCGGCCTGCCCTCCGCGGTCGCGCGCGGGAAGCGGATGCGGAACGCCTGCCGCCACACCGTGTTGTACGGGAAGTAGGTCCGCTCGAGCGCGTTCGGCTTCGTGATCGCGACGATCTCCTCGGGCGCCGTCTCGTTCCCCGTGTCGTCGATCAGCCGGACGATCCACGCGCTGTTCGGCGTCGAGAGGTCGTTGTACTTGCGCTCGCCCCCGAAGGTCGCGACGAAGAACTGGTGGCGCTGGCGCGTCTCCTCCAGCGTCTTCTCGAGCAGCTTCTGCCGCTGCTCGATCGTGAGCCGGTAGTCCTGCGCGTAGCGGGCCACGTAGGCCCAGCGGAAGTCCCACGACTCGAAGGTCGCGGTGGCGGTGAGGAAGTTGTCGAGCTCCGAGAGCGCGAACAGGTGCTCCGTGCGCGTCCACGTGCGCAGCACGTTCTCGTAGTCCGTCGCGACGTACTCGCGGGGCCCCTCGTTCAGGTTGACGAGCTGGGTCGAGCAGCCGGTCGACCCGAGGAGCGCCGCGACAACCAGACCGCGCCGGAGCCATGCTGCAGTGACCACGCGGCCAGGGTACCCAGCACCCGCGCTGGATGCACGCACTCGAACGAGATCCCCGCGCCTTCGCCCGCGGGAGCGCGCGGCGGGCGCGCCCACGCGCGAGGGTGTGCCCGCTCCGCGCTCACCGGGGCGCCGATGGCGCCTCCGTCGGGAAGGTGAACCCGACGCTGAGCCGCGCGGCGTAGTACGAGGCGACGTCGCCGCGCAGCGGGGTCGCGACCGGCAGGAGCACGCTCAGCGCCGGCTGCACGTTCGCCAGGATGAAGCGGATGCTCGGCGAGATCGCGAACGTCGCGCGCTGGTCGTCCGGCAGGTCCTGCGTCAGCTGGTAAACCTCCCACAGCTCCAGGCCCACCCCGACCGGCCGCGCGAGCCGGTAGCCGAAGTAGAACGCGGTGTGCGCCGTGACGTCGGTGCGGCGCTCACCGGACCTCAGGCCGCGCACGACCAGCGACCAGTCGATGCCCTGCCTGAGCTGGAAGATGAACGGCCCGGTGACGTACCGCATGTCGAACCAGGGGCGGAACGTCAGCGTGAGCTCCCGGAAGCGCGTCTCGTCCCACGGCCGCACCACGCGCGCTGTCCGCAGCACCTCGGCCTCGGCGGGCGAGACGTCGCGCGGGACCGGGAGCACGATGCCGAAGCCTCCCCCGGACGCGAGCCCGCGCACGCTCGACCAGACGCCCCGCCCGTAGAGCTCGGGGCTCCCGAGCAGGACCGACCGCTCGACGCCGGGGACGCTCGCGGCGGCGCTGTCATGCACCGCGCCGACGAACCACTTGCGGGGAACGAGCGGCACCTCCATCTCGCCGTGCGAGTACCAGGCGTAGGCGTTCCTGCCGCCCGCCCGGCTCGTCGCCTCGGGCTCGATCACGGCCGCCGTGTACTCGAAGGTGAAGGTCGGGTCGCGCAGCGTGAGCCCAGGGAGCGTCGGAGGCGCGGGGACGTCGAAGACCGCCTGCTCCTCCTCGTCGGACCACGCGCCCGAGCCCGGCGGCGCAGCCAGCGCGGCGCCCGTCCCGCCGGCCAGAGAGAGGAGCGAGAGGCACGCCGCCGCGCAGGCGAGGCGCCCGGCCGACGCCGGAACCTGCGCGGGCCGCCTCGATGCCACGGGGAGACGCGGCTCGACGCTACTTCGACCCGAGGCCGAAATCGTTCGCCGTGACGTAGAGCATCAGCCCGATCAGCATGAACACGCCGACCAGATGGATGTGCGCCTCGATGCGGGCGTTCGGCCGGCGCCGCGTGGCGGCCTCGTAGAACAGGAACATCAGGCGGCCGCCGTCCAGGGCCGGGAACGGGATCAGGTTGAACGCGCCGAGGTAGGCCGAGAGCAGGCCGAGGAACTCGAGCCCCTCGGCCCAGCCGCGCTTGGCCGCGTACGCCGTCTCCTCGATCATCCGCTTCGGGCCACCGAGCTCACCCTCGACCTTGCCCGTCAGGTACTGGCCGAGCCCGACGACCAGGCTCTGCACGACCTTCGGCGGCTTCGTCACGGCGAGCACCGCGGCCTCCTTCGCGGTCACCGGAGTCGACCGGATCGCCCCGATGGCCATCACGCCGATCTTGCCCGAGCCGTTCTCGTTCGTCGGGGTGACCGTGGCCTGGACGCGCTCGCCGGCGCGCTCCACGACGATGTCGAGCGGCCGGCCGGGGCTGTGGGAGATGATCTCCGCCATCTTCTCCCAGTCCTGGACCGGGGTCCCGTCGATCTCGACGATGCGGTCGCCGTCCTTGAGGTTGGCCGCCGCCGCCGGCATCCCGGCGACGACGCCGATGTCCGTCAGGCGGTAGGGCTTGCCGCCCGTCATCAGGCTCGCGAAGAAGAGCACCGACGCGAACAGGTAGTTGGCGAGCGGACCGGCGAAGATCGCGGCGATCCGGCCCATCAGGCTCGCGTTCGCGTAGCTGCCCTTGTCCTCGGGGTCGATCTCCTCGAGCGGGTTCATCCCCGCGATCTGCACGTACGCGAGGAAGGGGATCATCGCGACCTGGAACACGGTGGGGCCGTGCTTCACCGGGTCGTGACGCCAGAGCCGCACGCGGATCTTGTCCGCGGCGGTCGTGAACCAGAAGTACCCGTCCTTCGGGACAACCTTGAAGAAGGTGGGGCCGAAGCCGATCGAGAACTTCAGGACGCGCATCCCGTAGGCGCGCGCGGCGAAATAGTGCCCTCCCTCGTGGACCACCATGAGCAGGGCGAGCCCGAGGATGCCTACGAAATACCAGCCGACCATCTCCGGCTAGTCTAACCAGGGTGGGCCCCATCCGCACGTGCGCGATGTCCGCCTCGTACGCCTACCCCGGCAAGATCCCTCCGCCCACGGCGGAGGCCGGGCGCTCCGCCCCCCGACCCGCGGGCAGCGCCGGGGCGGCTCAGCCCGCCGGGGGACCGGCGCAGAGCAGCTCAGCCGACGAAGAACGACACGCCAACGCTGAAGAAAGGATAGCCGATCCGCATGGTCAGCGCGAGGTTGTCGTTGAAGTGGTACCGTCCGCCGACCATGGTGACGAAGTCGAGCCACACGTCGTTGTAGAACCCATCGGTCCGGATGACAGCGCCGACATCGGCGAACGCGCTCCACTTATCGTTGAAGAAGAAGTTCCACTGCATGGTGACCGGACTCCAGATGGTGAAGTCGCGGCGGCAGTACGTGCAGTTGGTGAAATCCAGGCCGAACGAGATGCCGACAGTGTTGTTGAGCCTCGGGATGAAAGCCGGATCGGCGAGCTCGATGGTGGCCCTGAAGCCGAGGCCGAACTCGGGATCGCCGAAGTCGTCGTAGTACCTGTTGTACCCGCGCCGCAAACCGTAGTCGCGGTGCAAGAAGACGAAGTTCCCGTGCGGCTCGAGCTCGGCCGCGTAATCGGGGTGATCGTTCGGATTCTTGATGTTCGCCTGCGCTTCGGGCGCGAGCGTGAGGAGGGTGGCGCCAGCGAGAGCGACACTCACGAGCGAGGGGAGCGCTTTCATGAGCTCTTCGTACCAAAGGAACGGCAGCGAAGGAAGCGAACGGCCACGCGCCCGGCTCATGACGGCCGCCGCTGGGAGGCGATGTCGCACCTCGCGCGGCGCGCTGCGCCCGGAGCGGAGCGCGCCGCGGCGCCGGACGCGAGCCCTCGACGCCACCCGAGCCCTCGACGCCACGCGAGCCCTTGACGCCACGCGAGCCCTCGACGCCACGCGAGCACGCCTAGCTGAGCCGCGCGCTTCGGAGTAAACAGAGCGCGGCGCCGCATCAGCCCGCGCGCCGCGGCGGGCGCGGCCTTCCCTGGAGCGTCGAGATGAGAGGAACGACAAGCGTCATCCAGCTGGCCCGTGGGTGCGCGCGCATCGTCGGCGCGCTCGTCGCGGCCGCCGCCCTCGCCTGCAGCGCCACGATCCAGGTCGCAGGGCCGCCGTCCGGGGAGCCGGCGCGGCCTCCCGCGCCGCAGAAGAAGCCGCCCGCGCCGGCCGAGGCCCCCGCGCCGCCGGAGCCGCCGTTGCCCGCGGCTGTCGAGCCGTTCGTGAAGACGCAGGACTCCGACGAGTGGGTGAGCCAGACGCTGAAGCTGCAGAGACGGTACGAGCGCGTCCTCGTCGTCGGCGCGCCGGCCCCCGCCGCGATCCGCGTCGCCTCGCTCGATCTGAACGCGCGCGACGCCGCGGCCGAACCGCAGGATCTCCCGGTCACGCGCGCGTTCACCACGCTCCAGGACGCCGCGGACGCGGCCCGGGGCGGCGACCTCATCGCGGTGCTGCCCGGCTCCTACGCGGGGTTCTCGCTCGGCGACAAGCCGAGCGCCGGTCAGGGGCGCTACATCCATTTCAAGGCGATGGGGCGCCCGGGCGAGGTCGTGATTCACCGGGGATGCGCCGCCGACCCGAACTGGATGATCTACCTGAAGAGGGCGCACCACGTGGTGATCGAGGGCTTCCGCCTCGCCGGCAGCAGCGGGCCCGGCAGGCAGAGCGCGGGCACGCCGAAGGCGGGGATCATGGTCGACGGCGCGTTCGGCGAGACCGGCAGGCTGGCGCACCACATCGCGCTCGTCGGCAACTTCTCGCATCACCATCGGACATGGGGGTTTCACTCCACCGACAGCCACACCGTCCTCCTGCAGGACAACCTGTTCGCCTTCTCTGCCGCCGAGCACGGCGCCTACGTGTCCGACGGCTCGGACAACTACGTGGTTCGTCGCAACGTGTTCTTCGGCAACAGCGCGAGCGGGTTCCAGGCGAACCTCGATCCGGAGGCCTCGCTCGACGCGGTGCTGGAGCACCCATCGTTCCGGGGCTATCCGCGCAGGGAGCCGACCCGCGCCTGGGCCGCGGGGCTGATGAAGGTCGCGACGGACCGGTTCGGCGAGCACGGGTTTCCGGACGGCCGGGGCGTGAACTTCATCATCGAGCAGAACGTCATCAACGGCAACGGACGCCTGGGCGGCGGGGCGATCAACCTCGCGGGGGCGTCGGACTCCGTCATCCAGAACAACCTCATCTACGGCAACCTCGGCAGCGGGATCGCGCAGTGGGACAACGGGAACCCGTTCGACCAGGCCTATGTGGAGCCGGGCCCGCGCTCTCCGGAGCAGGTGAGCGGCCCCGACGCGCTGCCGCTGTGGGGCTGCCGCAACAACCTGATCCGCAACAACACCGTGGTCATGAACACCAGGGGCCGGCCCGCGCTCCAGTGCGGCAACGGGAGCTGGGGTTGCCGGCTGCGGAACAACATCTTCGTCAGCGACGACTCGCCGTCGATCGAGGTGCTGAGCACGAGCATCTACCGGTTCGACGCGGGCCACAACGTGGTGACCCAGGTGAGCTACGGCGGGATGCCGAACGGGCTGAAGCGCCTGGCGGCGGCGCTGCCGGAGACGCGGGCGATCACGGGCATCACGCGCGCGCGGCTCGCGGCGGAGGTGGTGCGCGCGGGCGAGGAGCCGTGGGTGATCGTGGAGGGGAGCTGGTGGAAGCTCAACCCGAGCCGCCCGGATTTCAGGCCGAAGCGGTCGTCGAAGATGCTGCTCGGGCAGGGCGACGCGCGCGAGGTGCCGTCGCGGGATCTGCTCGGCGAGAAGCGCGGCGGCGCGGATCTCGGGGCCTTGTCGCCGGGGCCGCCCTGAGGGGCGCGGCGGCGCGGCCGTCGGGGGCCGCCGACGGCTCGGGCGGGGCGAGGCGATGAGCGCAACCGCGATCCCGCGCAGCGGCGCGCCGGGCGCGTGTACACTCCGCCTCGTGCCGTCCGCGCCGCGCCGCGATCGCCTCCGGGATCGCCTCTCTCGCCTCCGGGCCTGCCTGTCGACGAGGTCCTCGCTCCCCCGGCGCTCTCGGTCACGACGCGCGAATCCAGGCTTGCTCGCCGCCCTGGCATGGCTCACCGCGTGCACCGGGCCGGGCGAGGGTGGCGGCAGCCCGGCGACGAAGGTAGACGCTCCCGGCCAGGTGCACGTGGCGCACGCCGCCGAGGGGACGGCTCCTGCCGGGCCTTCCGCGCCCGCGGCGGCTCCGGCTCCCGCCGCGCCGGCGCCTGCCGGCAGCGCGCACGCCGGCGCGGCCATCCTGGGCGGCGCAGCCCCCGAGCCCGCGCCGGTCGCCGGCAGCGCGAGCGCCGCCCCGGCCGAGGCGCATCCGCCCGGCCCGGCCGGCGCCGCGCCCGCGGTCTTCCCTCCGCGACCGCTCGGGCTCCCGCTGGCGCTCGGGCCTTGCCCGGCCGACATGGCCCTCGTCGGCGGCTTCTGCATCGACCGGTACGAGGCGCACCTGGTCACCGACGCCGGCGGGGAGCTCGCCGTCCACCCGCACTTCAAGCGGCCCGAGGCGGGCGTCCGCTACGTCGCCCGCAGCGAGGCCGGCGTCTTTCCGCAGGCGTACATCAGCCGCGTCGAGGCCACCGCCGCGTGCGCCGCCGCCGGCAAGCGCCTCTGCACGCGGCGCGAGTGGCAGCGCGCCTGCCGCGGCAACGGCGTCCACCGCTACCCCTACGGCCCTCACGGCGAGCGCGAACGGTGCAACACCGGCAAACGCCACCTCCTGCGAGAGCTCTTCGGCGACCACCCGCCGGGCGGGTGGAGCTACGAGCGGCACTTCAACAGCCCCGAGCTCGACCAGACGCCGGGCTTCCTGGCGCGGAGCGGCGATCACGCCGGCTGCGCCAGCGAGCTCGGCGTCCACGACATGGTCGGGAACCTGCACGAGTGGGTCAGCGACATGGTCGATCACGAGCTCGTGATGCGCATGCAGACCGAGGGCGTGACGCGCCGCGACCAGCCCTGGCACGAGGGCAGCGGCGTGTTCATGGGCGGCTTCTTCAGCACGACCAGCGAGCTCGGCCCCGGGTGCTACTTCACCACGATCGCCCACGAGCCTGCCTATCACGACTACTCCACGGGATTCCGCTGTTGCGACAGCGTCGATGTGCCGGCAGCGCCGGAGTCGGGCGGTGCGGTCACGCGAGACGGCGGCTGACGGGGCGGCTGTCCTCAAGCCACGACAGGAACAGGGCACCTCCTCCAGATATCCGCCCTCTCGAGGACCACGAGCGCGGCGGTGACGACGGGAGAGGCGCGCCAGCGCCCGCCGCTCACGCCGCGAACATCCGGTCGAGCACCGTCCTCGGCGCCCCGCCCTGCAGGATCGTCTCGAGCGCCTCGAACACCCCGCCGTCCACCTTCCGCGCCCTCGCGAACGCCACGACGCGCGGGATCAGCGGGATCGCCTCCACGCGCAGCCTGGCCTCCGCGACCGCCTCGTCGAGCGTCCGCCCGCGCGCGAGGGCCTTGCCGAGGATCACCTCGGGGCGGCTCTCGAGCCGGATCGAGGCGAGCAGGTCGCCGTAGCCGCCGAGCCCCAGCATCGTCCGCTCCTCGGCGCCGGCCGCGGCGGCGATGCGCGCCGCGCCGTCGACCGCCCTCGAGATGAGCGCGGCGAGCAGCCCGGGCCCGGCGCCCGCCTGCTCGGCGAAGCCCACGCCGACCGCGAGGCAGCCGACCAGCGCCGACGCCCACTCCAGGCCCTGCAGATCCGGCGTCGTGTAGACGCGGAGCCCGTCGGACTGGAACGCCGCGGTCACCGCGGCGTGCACCTCGGGGAACCGCGAGCCGCACACCATCGCCGAGGGGCGGCCCTCCCGCAGCTCGTCCTCCTGGATCGGGCCACCCAGCGCGCCCACCCGGCGCGCCGGGGTCTCCTCGCGCACAAGATCCGAGACGGTCTTCAGCGCCTCGCCCTCGAGGCCACGCACGCCGTGGATCACGAGGTGCGAGCCGTCCATGTGATCGCCGAGCGCGCGCAGCGCCGTCCGGGCCGCGTTCGACGGCACCGCGATGACGAGCAGCCGCGCCCGGGCGACCTCCGCGTGGTCCCGCACGATCCGCGGGCCGTCGTTGATCTGCGGGTGCTCGCGCCGGGAGAACAGGAGGACCTCGGCCCCGGTGCGGCTCGCCGCGAGCGCCAGCGCCACGCCCCAGAAGCCGCCGCCGATGACCCCGACCGAAGGCGCCGGACGCGCGCTCACCGGCCACCCCCGGCGCCGTTCATCGAGCCCGCGCGCGCGCCCGCGGCGCCGCCGCGCGACGAGGCCGCGCCGCGGTCGTCCAGCGGCGGCGGCAGCGAGGAGGGCGGGCGCGGCGGGAGCGGCGGCTGGACCTGCAGGCCGGAAGGGACGCCGGGCGGCGCGATCACGTCCCACGCCACCCCGTGGGCGGCGAGGCGGTTCTGGTAATAAAAGAGCAGGTTTGTGTCGCAGATGGCGATGCCGTCGGGCCGCGAGTCGAGCACCGGCGACGAGTGGTAGCCCGCGAAGGCGCGCAGCGCGCGCTCGACGATGTCCCCGCCCGAGCCGAGCCGGACGTCCTCGCCCAGCACGATGCACCCCTTCTGCTCGAGCGCGCGCAGGCGCTCGCACAGGGCCATCACGTCGGCCGCGAGGTCGTCGCGCGGCACCGTGAGCACGTCGCGCTGGCGGAGCACCGTGAAGAGATCAGCGGCCGGCGCGTGGCTGCGGAGCCGGGCGAAGCTCGCCGCCGCGACGACGTGCGTCGCCATGACGACCGTGTCGCGCGCGTACGCCCGGCAGATCTCCTCGCCGAGCTCGCGGGCGTACTGGACGTCGCGCGCCGCGTCGACGACCGCGGCGCCGTCCTGGTTCTTCACGTAGCTCGCCGGGTCGACCTCGCGGCCGCGCGCGTCGAACGAGCGGCCGAGCTCGTCGACCCGGTTACCGAACGGATCGAGCGGCTCCGAGAAGCGGATGACCACCGCGGCGTTCATCGCGAGGAGCTTGCGGAGGAACGAGGCGATCCGGCCGATCCGGCTCGACTCGTCGTCCTCGATGATGAAGCGGCCCTTGCCGGCCTCGGAGAGGAAATCGGCGATGAGCGTCTCGGCCTCGAGCGTGATGAGATAATTGATCGTGGCCGGGACGAAGAAGATGCGGCGCTCGCGGCCGCTGAGCAGCGTGCGCGTGTAGGCCTCGAAGGCGCTGCCGACAAGGCCCAGCTTGAGCTTCCGCTCGATGCCGCCCGAGCGCGACCGCGTGCCCCCGGGGAAGAACAGCGAGTGGTAGCCGCGCTCCAGGAGCACGCCCGAGTACGTCTTCAGCACGTCCTTGTAGAGGTTGTGCCGGATGCGCCGATCCACGCGGTAGGCGCCGAGGTTGTGCATGAAGAACGAGAGGACCGGGTTCGTGAACAGGTTCTTTCCGGCGCCGTAGGTGGCGGGCGGCAGGCCGGCGCGCTCGAGGGCGTAGCCGAACACGATCGAGTCCATGTTCGACAGGTGCGTCGGGACGTAGACCGCGGTGCCGCGCTGCACGAGCGACCGGAGCTTCGCGAGCGGGCCCTGCACGAGCACCCGGTCGGCGAGCAGCTCCAGGCTGATGAGCTTGCGCGGGTCGCGGACCACGGTCACGAGCTTGCGCGGCGCGAGCAGGGCGCTCACGACCGGCGGCAGGAGCCGCGAGGACAGCTGGTAGACGCGCGGGTCGAAGTTCCCCGCGATGTCCCACGCGTACTCCTCGGCGAGCTCCCGCAGGCGGCGGCGGCGCTCCGCGTCGTGCATGCGGCCGAGCGAGCGGGCGAGCCGCTGCCACTCGGTGAGCTCGCGGACGTCCTGCGGCTTCCGTGACCCCTCGAGCCGCTTCGCCTCCTGGTACGCCGCCTCGTTCATGGCGAGCAGCGGATCCCTCGTGGCGCCGAGGACCCGATCGACCACGGTACGCACGATCTCGTCGCGCGCGTCGTTGAACCCGAAGATGGGAGCGCGGGAGTCCATGGGCCTAGTCGTATAGAAATCAGGCCGCGGGCGCGAGCGGAATGCGGCCGCGCGCGACGTCGTAAGTCAGCGGTAATCGTCCTTCGCGCGCCGCACGGCGGCGAACACGTCGGGCAGCGTGGGCCCCGGGAAGCGGGCCTGGACGGACCGCTCGCTGCAGCGCAGGAACGGGTTGGTCGCGAGCTCCTCGGCGATGGTGCTCCCGACCGTGGGCTCGCCGCGCTCGCGCGCCGCGCGGGCGGCCGCGAGCTTCTTGCGGATGGCCTCGTTCTCGGGCTCGACCGTCTCGGCGAAACGGAGGTTGTTCACGGTGTACTCGTGACCGCAGAAGACGCGCATGTGCACCGGGAGGGCGGCGAGCTTGGAGAGCGAGGCGTGCATCACCTCGGGCGTGCCCTCGAACATGCGGCCACAGCCGCCGATGAAGAGCGTGTCGCCGGTGAACACGACGTCCTCGACGCAATAGGAGACGGCGCCGAGCGTGTGGCCGGGGACGTGCAGCGGCCGGAGCGTGAGGCCGGCGATCTCGACCGGCTTGCCCTCCTCGACCTGCTCCGTCTGCGCGGGCACGCGCCCGACGTCGCTCGCGTGCGCGTAGACGGGGAGGTCGCCGTAGCGCTGGCGGAGCGCCTCGTTGCCGCCGACGTGATCGTGGTGATGGTGCGTGTTGACGATGGCGACCAGGCGGAGCTGCTCGCGGTCGAGCGCCGCGACGATCGGCTCGGCCTCCGACGGGTCGATGACGATCGCCTCGCGCCGCCCGCCCGCGGCCACGAGGTATGCGTAGTTGTCGCTGAGGCAGGGCACGGTGAGGATGCGCATGGGCGAGAAATATAGTGCGGTGCATGCGGGGAGCCTGTGAAAAACTCGGGGCAGAGAACGTAAAGAGGACGTAAAGAGGGCGTGAGGGGGCGCGCTTGTCGACCTCGATCGGATCCGCGCGCGGGAGGATAACGCTGGCGGGTCGCCTCGCGCCGTGACGCGCGCGCCGTCGTGTGGCAGAGGGGCCGTGCATGGCGTCCGCCGAGCCCTCTGTCCGCTACCGCATCGGCGTCGATGAGAACGGCCTCGGCCCGCGGCTCGGTCCGATGGTGGTGACGGCCGTCCTCTCGCGCGTCACCGAGGCCGGCTGGCAGACCGCCGGCAGCGCGCCCCGCGGCGCCCTCGCGCAGCGGCTCGGCGACTCGAAGCAGCTCGTCGCGCACGGGGACGTCTCGCTCGGCGAGGCGTGGGCCCGCGCGCTCGTCGCGCGCGGCTGCGGCCGCACGGCGACGGCCGGCGACCCGCCGTCGGTCGACGAGCTGCTCCACGCCGTCTCGCTCGACGACCGCGCCGCGCTGCGCGCGCTCTGCCCGGGCCACGTCGAGGCGCAGTGCTGGTCGACGGAGGGCGAGGCGTTCACCGCGCCGGACAAGCTGCTGCGCACGGTCTGCCGCGACCTCGACAAGCTCGCGGAGAAGGGGGTCGAGATCGTCGCCGTGCGCTCGATGCTGCTCTGCGTGAAGCGGATGAACGACGGGGTACGCGCCGGGAAGAACCGGTTCGTGCTCGATCTCCACGCGATGGAGCGCCTCATCCTCGAGCTCGGCGGCCTCGCCGGCGCGGAGGTCTTCGCGGTGTGCGGCAAGGTCGGCGGCTTCGGCAAATACGGGTCCGCGTTCGGCCCGCTCGCCGGGAGGCTGCACCTCGTGCTCGAGGAGGGCCGCGCCCGCAGCGCCTACCACTTTCCCGGCCTCGGCGAGATCGCGTTCGTCCGCGACAGCGACGCCTCGGATCTTTGCGTCGCGATGGCGTCGATGGTGGGCAAGTACGTCCGCGAGGCGCTGATGGAGCGGGTCGCGCGCCATTACCAGCGCGCGGTCCCGGGCCTGCACGGGGCGAGCGGCTACCACGATCCGGTGACCTCGGCGTTCATCGGGGCGACCCGGCTCGTCCGCCGCGCGCGCGAGATCCCCGACGACTGCTTCGAGCGGCGCGCCGCCGAGGGGGCCGCCTCGCTCGAGCGCGGCGGCCCGTGATGTCGAGGCCGGCGCCGCGCTAGGCGGGCGCCGCGCCAGGCCGGCGCGCGCGCCGCGCCCGCGAAACCGGCGGCCCCGCGCGGCGTAGGAGGGGTGGATGCGCTACCCTCGACCGGCCAGGTGGATGATGAATTGGCTCCGCGCTGCTCGTCTGCTCTTCGCGCTCTTGCTCGTCGCGTCCGCCGCCCTGATCGCGTGCTGGCGCACGGGCGCTGCGGGGCATGCGAGCAAGACTGCCCTGGTATCCAAGGAGGCTGTGACGATGTCGGACAGAAGCTATCGCAAACCGTCGGATGAAGAGCTGCGCAAGCGGCTCACGCCGCTCGCGTACGAGGTCACCCAGCACGACGCGACCGAACCGCCGTTCCGCAACGCCTTCTGGAACAGCCACGAGGCGGGCCTTTACGTCGATGTCGCGAGCGGCGAGCCGCTCTTTTCATCGGTCGACAAGTTCGAGTCGGGCACCGGCTGGCCGAGCTTCACCCGCCCCATCGAGCCGGAGCGGGTCGTGGAGCGCTCCGACAGGGCCCATGGGATGGTCCGGACGGAGGTGCGCTCCAAGGCCGGCAACTCGCACCTCGGGCACGTCTTCGAGGACGGTCCTCGGCCGAGCGGGCTGCGTTACTGCATCAACTCTGCGTCCCTCCGGTTCATCCCGCTGGATCGCCTCGAGGCCGAGGGCTACGGCGCCTACCGTGCCCTGTTCGAGGGGCGGAGCGGCGCGCCGGCGGAGCAGGCCGGCGCGAACGCCTGCGCGCTCCCGGCGCCTGGAGAGGCGGCCGGCTGCAAGACGACGCTGGAGACGGCCGTCCTGGCGGGCGGTTGCTTCTGGGGGATGGAAGAGCTTCTCCGGCAGATCCCCGGCGTCCTCGAGACGGAGGTCGGTTATGCCGGCGGCCGGACGAAGGAGCCGACCTATGAAGACGTGAAGACCGGGGTGACGGGCCACGCCGAGTCGGTGCGCATCGTCTTCGATCCAGCGAAGCTGTCGTATGCCGAGCTGCTCGAGAAATGGTTCTTCCGCATGCACGATCCGACGACGCAGAACCGCCAGGGCAACGATGTCGGCACGCAGTACCGCTCGGCCATCTTCGTCACGACGCCCGAGCAGCGCCGCATCGCCGAGGAGGTGAAGGCGCGCGTGGGGCAGGGCGGCAAATGGCGCGCGCCGCTCGTGACCGAGATCGTGGAGGCCGGGCCGTTCACGCGCGCCGAGGAGTATCACCAGAAGTACCTGGTGAAGTCCCCGGGCGGGTACACGTGCCATTACATGCGCGATTGACGCGGCGACGCGCTCAGCGGTTCGCGATGTGGATCGCCGCGCCCATGGCGTGGGCGGCGGCTTCCATCAGCGACTCGCCGAGGGTCGGGTGGGGGTGGATCGTGAGCGAGATGTCCTCGAGGAAGGCCGCCATCTCGAGCGAGAGGGACGCCTCGCTGATCATCGTGCTGGCCTCCGGTCCGACGATGTGGACGCCGAGCACCTGCTTCGTCTTCTTGTCGGCGACGATCTTCGCGAAGCCCTCGGTCTCGTTCATGGCCATGGCCTTGCCGAGCACCGAGAACGGGAACTTGCCGACGACGATCTCGAGGCCCTTCGCCTTCGCCTCCGCCTCGGTGAGCCCCACCGTCGCGATCTCCGGATCGGTGAAGATCGCGCCCGGGATCGCGACCCAGTCCTTCGCGGCCTTGTGCCCCGCGATGACCTCGGCGACGATCTCGCCCTCCTTCGTCGCCTTGTGCGCGAGCAGGGGCGGACCGCTGACGTCGCCCACGGCGTAGATCGACGGCACGTTGGTGCGGCACGTCTTGTCCGTCGGGATGAACCCGCGCTGATCGACCGTCACGCCGACCTTCTCGAGGCCGAGCCCCTTCGAGCTCGGCCGCATGCCGACGGCGACCAGCACCGTGTCGACGACGATCGTCTGCTCCTTGCCCTCGATCTGGATCTTCACCCCGACCGAGCCGTCCTTCTGCTTCTCGTACCCGACCGCCTTGGCGTTCTTGTGGATCGTGCCGCCGCGCTTCAGGATCTTGCGCTCGACGAGCTTCGTGCAGTCGGGGTCGACGCCCGTGAGCAGCTCCGGCAGCGCCTCGACCACGGTGAGCTGCGAGCCGAACGCCTGGTAGACCATGCCGAGCTCGAGGCCGATGACGCCGCCGCCGATCACGAGCAGCCGCTTCGGGATGCGGCGCAGGCTCACCGCCTCCTTCGCGCCGATGATCGCGTCGCCGTCGAACTTGAACGTCGGGATCTCGATGGTGGTCGAGCCGGTCGCGATGACGATCCCCTTGGTCGCCTCGATCTGCTCCACCGAGCCGTCCGGCAACGTCACGTCCACGCGCTTCGGCCCGACGATCGTGGCGGTGCCGGTGAGCAGGTCGGCGCCGTTGCCCTTGAGCAGCGACCTGACGCCGCCGGTGAGCTTCTTGACGATGCCTTCCTTCCAGTCCTGCATCTGGTTGGCGTCGAGCTCGACGCCGCTGACCTTGATCCCCATCGCGGCGCCGGCCTGCGACTTCTCGTAGAGGTGGGCGGCGGCGATGAGCGCCTTGGAGGGGATACAGCCCCAGTTGAGGCAGACGCCGCCGGGCTGCTCCTTCTCGATGCAGAGCGTCTTCTGCTTGAGCTGAGCCAGCCGGATGGCGCAGGGGTAACCGCCGGGGCCGGCTCCGATCACGATTGCGTCGTAGGTCTTCATCCTTGTCCTTGTTGTGCGCTTCGGAGACTGGGATTAGGGGCGCCGGGGTCCGTCAGGCAAGCCCCTCGCTGACCAGCCCTGAGGCCGCGCCCGCGAGCCGTACCCTGGGTGCCCGGGGCTTACACGACCTCGCACCGAGGGGAAATCCCTCCCGTGGTCAGCGTCCGCCGCCGTGCGCGGGCGCTTTCGGGGAGCGCAGGAGCTCCGCGCGCTGGTCGCGCAGGTGCCAGGGCAGCTCGGCGTAGACGTCCTCGAACAGGGTCTCGCGGGCGGGCGGGTCCATCGCCTCGACCTCCGCGACGGCGGCGGCGATCTCGGCGTTGAGCTCCGCCTCGAGGGAGGCCTCCGCGGCGTCGTCGAGGAGGCCGCGGACGGCGAGGTGGCGCCCGAGGCGCAGCAGCGGATCGCGCTGCGTCCAGCGATCGACCTCCTCCTGCGACCGGTACCGGCTCGGGTCGTCGCTCGAGGAGTGCGCGCCGACGCGGTAGGTGAGCGCCTCGATGAAGCTGGGGCCGCCGCCGGCCCGGGCCCGCGCGACCGCCTCGGAGACGGCGCGGTAGACGGCGATGACGTCGTTGCCGTCGACCCGGACCGACGGGACGCCGTAGGCCCGCCCCTTGATGGCGATCGTCCTGGAGGCCGTCTGCCGGTCGGTCGGGACGCTGATCGCCCAGTGGTTGTTCTGGCAGATCATCACGCAGGGCGCCTTGAAGACCCCCGCGAAGTTCATCGCGCTGTGGAAATCGGGCTCGCTCGTCGCGCCGTCGCCCATGAACCCCACCACCACCGTGCTGTCGCGCCGCAGCTTCGCGGCCCACGCGGCGCCGACCGCCTGCGGGATCTGCGGGCCGATGCAGCTCGACCAGGACACCTGGTTCACCTGCCGGCCGCTCATGTGAGACGGCATCTGGCGCCCCTTGAGCAGGTCGCCCGAGTTGCCGAAGATCTGGGCCACGTACGTGCGGAGCGGAAAGCCACGCACCAGCATCATCACGCTCTCGCGCAGCGCGGGGAAGATCCAGTCCGTCGGATCGAGCGCGAGCGCGGTGGCGATCGG
>JAICEP010000068.1 GCA_025924095.1 Sorangium sp. | reverse complement strand
TTGACCCCCCGGCGGGTGAGGTCGACCTCGAGGTCCTCGTCCCCGAACTCGAGGCGCTCGTACGGCGGCAGGACCTCCCACAGGAACGCGTCCCCCTCGCGATCGCGATCCGCGTAGACGACGAGGTCGCGGCCGTCGGCCAGCACCGACGTGAGCGGGCCGTGCTCGTTCATCTCGTCGAACCAGTCGCGCAGCACCGCAGGATCGATCTCGCCGAGGCTCCGCAGGCCCTCCGACGCCATCCAGCGCATGAGCTCGCACAGGATGAGCTCCGTGTCCGTCGAGCCGACCGGCTGGAAGAGCGACTTCGGATCGACCTCGATCCGGTCGACGAGGCTGCCGCTGTGCGCGAACAGCCAGTCGCGCCCGCCCCAGCTCCGGCTGAACGGCTGCGTGTTGGCGTCGTTGATGCTGCCCCACGTCGCCGTGCGGATGTGCAGCACGAGCAGCGACGACGCGAGGTGCTCCCACGCCTTCACGAGCTCGCTGCGGATGCTCCCCTGCGGCGGCGCCGGCTCCTTCAGCACGGTGGCGCTCGGCTCTCCGCCCGGATAGTACCCGATGCCCCAGCCGTCCGGCAGCCTGCCCCCGGGGCGCAGGCAGAGCAGATCGAAACACGGGGCGAGCTCGCCCTCGAACGACATCGCGAGGAGATTCGGCATGGATACGTCGGCGGGTCGGGTTACTGGCTCGTGAACGAGGGACTGCTGTCGGGCGGCCCGTAACCGAGCAGCTCGCGACCGATACCGTCGCAGATCGTGGCTGTCTCGTCGACCACATGGGTGAGCGCCGCGTGGACCGAGAGCGGGTCGAGCGCCTCGCTCGCCCTGTCGGCGACCCACTGGTGCAAGAGGTGCAGCCGCTCCACGCTCTCGCCCCCGGGGAGCGTCGCGCTCTCCGGCGGGCGGATCTCGCAGAGCCGCACGAACGCCGCGTGCACGCAGTGCCGGATGGAGCGCGGGAAGCGGGGCTCGAAGAGGAGGAACTGTGCGACCGCCTGCGCGTTCACCTGACCCTGGTTCAGCTTCATGAACGGCTCGAACCCGGAGCAGGCGCGGAGGAGCGAGAGCCAGAGCGCCGTCTCCACCACCCGGTGCTGCCTGGACTCGCCGCCCTGCGCCTGGCCGTGGGTGTCCGCCGCAGGCCGCTCCCGGTTCGTCAGGGCGTGGTGGTGGACGTCGAGCGTGCGCGCGGTCTGCCCGACGCGCTCGAGCAGCACGCCGAGCCAGATGAAATCGAGCGGGCCGTCGTGGAGCATCGTGCTCTGGGTGAGCCCGAGGCAGAGCTGCGTGAGCTGCCGGACGCGCCGGTAGAAGGCGTAGCGGCTCGACCTGAACTCCTCCAGCGCCTGCTCGCTGTTCATCCAGAGGTGGAGCTCGTTGACGGTCTCCCACGCCTCGAGGCTGACGACCTCGCGGATCGACCGCGCGTTGACGCGCGCCGCGGAGCTCGACCTGCGGAGGCTCGTCGTGTTGTCCTCGTCGAAGCTCATGTAGCGCTGCACGAGCTCGCCGTCGGCCGCGGCGTCCTCGCCGTGCTCGGCGGCGAAGTGCTCCTTCTGGCCGGCCACGATGATGACCGGCAGCCAGCACTGCGGCTCCGAGAGCTCGGTGTCGAGCGCGAGGTTCTGCGTGACGGCGAGGATCCGGGCCACGCTCTCGGTCCGCTCGAGGTAGCGGCCGAACCAGAAACAGTGATCGGCGACGCGAGAGATCACAGGGCCTCCGGGGGTTCGGATGGCGGCGGCGGGGGCGGTGGCGGGGGGCTGGGCGGGCCGTTGCTCGCGGCCCCGGGGGCTGGGTCCGCGGCGCCCACCGACGGGACCCGCGAATCGACGTCCCACGGGCCCTTCAGCACCCACGTGTCCTTCGAGCCCCCGCCCTGGCTGGAGTTGACAACGTACGAGCCGGCCACGAGCGCGACGCGCGTGAGCCCGCCCGGCAGCACCCACGGGCCGTCGCGGCCCGTCAGCACGTACGGGCGGAGGTCGAGCCGGCGCGGGACCGCGACCCGGGAGGCCGGGTCCCAGGTGGGGCTCGTCGACAGCTCGATCCGGTGCTGCGCGATGTAGCGGCGCGGCGTCGCCTCGATGCGCGCGCGGAACTCCTCCCGCTGCGCGGCGGTCGACTGCGGCCCCATGAGCATGCCGTAGCCGCCGGCCTCGTCCACCGCCTTGACGACCAGCTCGTCGAGGTGCTCGAGCACGTAGCGGCGATCGCCGTCGCGCATGCACAGGTAGGTGGGGACCTGCTCGAGGATCGGCTCCTCGCCGAGGTAGTAGCGGATCATCTCCGGCACGAACGGGTACACGGCCTTGTCGTCGGCCACGCCGTTGCCGGGCGCGTTCGCGAGCGCGACGTTGCCGGCGGCGTAGGCGCGCATCAGGCCGCGCACGCCGAGCAGGCTGTCGGGGCGGAAGGCCTCGGGGTCGAGGAACGCCTCGTCGATGCGGCGGTAGATGACGTGGACCCGGCGCGGGCCGCGCGTCGTGCGGGCGAAGACCTGATCCTGATCGACGAACAGGTCGGGGGCCTGCACGAGCTCCAGCCCCATCGTGCGCGCGAGGAAGCTGTGCTCGAAGTAGGCCGAGTTGTACGGCCCCGGCGTGAGCACGACCGCGCTCGTGCCGCTCGGGTCCACGGGCGAGACCGAGCGCAGCGTCTCGGCGAGGCGGGCCGGGTAGTGGTCGACCCGCTGGACGCGCGCCTTGTCGAGCAGGTGCGGCAGCACGCGCTTGCTGATGAGCCGGTTCTCCAGGACGTAGGAGACGCCGGACGGGGTGCGGAGGTTGTCCTCGAGGACGCGGAAGGTCCCGGCCGGATCGCGGATGATGTCGACGCCCGCGATGTGGATGCGCACCCCGCCCGGGGGCCGCAGGCCGTGGACCTGCTTCAGGTACTGCCCCGAGCCGAGCACGAGGTCGCGGGGGATGCGCTCCTGCTGGAGGATGCGCTGGTCGCCGTAAATGTCGTCGAGGAACAGGCCGAGCGCGTGGACCCGCTGCTCGAGGCCGCGCTCCATGTGGGCCCAGTCCGCCGCGGAGAGCAGCCGGGGGATGAGGCAGAGCGGGAAGATCTTCTCCGCGCCGCGCTGGTCCGCGTAGACCGAGAAGGTGACGCCCTGGTTGAGCAGGGCGATCTCCGCGAGCTGCTGCGCGCGCGCGAACTCGTTCGGCGCGAGCGCGCCGAGGAGCGTGGCAGTGCGCAGGAACTCGGGTCGAGGGGCGCCGCCGGGACCAAACAGCTCGTCGTAGGCGCCGGGGAGAGGAGTGTAGCCGGCGAAGAGGCCGGCACCCGGGGTCTCTAACAACACTTGCGCGAAGCTACCGCTTTCGGGCCCTCGAGGTCCATGGGCCAGTTGCGGTTTCTGGAGCGCGCTTCGGCGAGCGACGGGGGGGCTACTCGGCGCCGAGGATCTGACGCTCTTTGCAATGCGTGAGCTCGTCGACCGCGGCCAAAAACGCGTCGTAGTCGATCGGCTTGGGGAGCACGCAAGCGACACCGAGGCTCGTCGCGTCATGTTTTGAAGACGCGGATGAAACAATGACTGGTATACGCGCGGTCTTCTCGTTGTGCCGGAGCGCCGTGAGCAGGCCCCAGCCGTCCATCACCGGCATCATGATGTCGACGACGAGCAGGTCCGGCGGCGCGATCTGGTCGAGCAGCGCCAGCGCCTCCTCGCCGTTCGAGGCGCAGCGCACCTCGTAGCCGCCCTCGCTCTCCAGGATCATGCTCACGACCTCCTGGATGCTTGGCTCATCGTCGACGACCACCACGAGCTTGGCGCGGCTGTTCGGCGCGCTCGAGCGTGTTCGTCCCTCTGCGTTGCGCCGCACCGTCCGACCTCCGAGCGTATCGACAAGCATGCCCATCTCCCGTGCGCGCTCTCCGGATCGAATTCCAGGGATGAACCAGAGTATCCCCCACGCTTCTGGTTCCGTCGCTGCGTGGAATCCAAGATTGGTACCTCAGGAGACTCCCGAAACCCGGCGGAGGCCCTGCTCGTGGGCATTGCGCCCGACACCGCGATCGGGCGCGCGGCGCGACCAGGACATCCGTGGCGTGCATTCGTGAAGCCCGGGCGTTCGCTGCGCGGCCACGCGGACGCCGAAAAGTTGGCCTTCTTCGGGGGCGCGCGCCCCGGGCGACGCGCTCGGCCGGCGCCCGCGGCGCGCGCAGGGGGCGGTCGTCGCTCCTACTGCGGCGACCCTTCCAGCTGCGCCGTGGCGTCGTGGTAGGCGCGCGTGATGTCGGATTCGTCCAGGATGCCGACGATCTTGCCGTCGAGGTCGGTGACCAGGAGCTCGCGCACGCGGAGCTCCAGCAGCACCTGGAGCGCGCGGTGCAGGTCCGCGGTCTCGCTGACCGAGGCGGGGCTCGTCATCATGTCGTGCGCGATCGCGAGCCCCGACAGCTCGGGGCTCGTCGCGGTGGCGCGGAGGATCTCGGCGTCGATGGTGCCGATGACCTTGCCGTCCTCGGAGAGCACCGGGAAGGTGTCCTGCCACTCGCACGCCGCGATGCGCTCGACGACGACCGCGGCGGGCGACCGCGCCTCGAACGAGACGAAGGGACGGCTGCGGATGACGACGTCGGCGACGCGGATGCTGCGGAGCACGTCGACGATGAGCTCGTCCCGGTGCGCCGGCGACTCGCGCTTCGTCGCCATCTGCGCGCGGTACAGGGTGCTGTGCCGTAGCGCCACGAAGGCGATGCCCTCGCACAGCATGAGCGGCACCAGCAGGTCGTAGCTGCCGGCGAGCTCGCAGACCATGACGAGCGAGGCGATCGGCACGTGCGCGATGCCTCCGTAGAACGTGCCCATCCCGACGAGCGCGAACGCGCCGGGGTCGATGCGCGGATCGTTGAGGAGGAGCTCCGCCGCGCGCCCGAAGGCCCCGCCCGTGAGGGCGCCGAGCACGAGCGACGGGCCGAAGTCGCCCGCGCTGCCGCCCGAGCCCACGGTGAGCGAGGTCGCGACGATCTTTGTGGCGAGCAGCACGACAAGGAGCTGCACCGCCGTCCACCCGCTCGGCATCCAGGAGGCGCCCGTGATCGCGATCTGGGCCGCGCCGTACCCCGCGCCCAGCAGCCCGAAGCCCTGCCCCGGCCGGTCGAAGCGCGGACCGAGGAGCATGATCAGCGGGGTCACGAGCGCGCCGAGCGCGAGGCCGCCGAGCGCGGGCTTCGCCCAGATCGGCAGCCGGATCCGGTGCATCGTGTGCTCCACCGTGTGCAGCGTCCGGAGGAACAGCGTGGCCACGAGCGAGACGACGAGCGCGAGGGCGGCGTAGAGGGGGAGGTGCCCCGGGACGAACGGGTAGCGGGGGGCGTGCGCGAAGAGGGTCGACTCGCCGAAGAAGTAGATGAAGACCGAGTAGGAGACGACGCTCGCGAGGATGGAGGGCACGAGCGCGTCGGCCTCGAAGTCGTCGCGGTGCAGCACCTCGACGGCGAGGAGCGCGGCCCCGAGCGGCGTCCGGAACACGGCCGACATGCCGGCGGCGGCGCCCGCGATGAGCAGGATCCGCCGCTCGCGCGCGCCCACCCGGAGGGCGCGCCCGATGATCGAGCCGATCGCGCCGCCGATCTGCATGGTCGGCCCCTCGCGCCCGCCGGACCCGCCGCAGCCGAGCGTGAAGATCGAGGCGAGCGCCTTCACCACCGGGACGCGGCGGCGCATGTTGCCGCCCAGCTGATGGAACGCGTTGATGAAGGCGTCGCCGCCGCCGCCGCGGGTCTCGGGCGCGAGCTTCGCCGTGAGCAGCCCGCCGACGAGGGCGCCGAGGGCCGGCAGCACGAAGACGAGCCAGGGCCGGAACGGCCCGGTGAGCGCGCCCGAGAGCACCGACTCGCCCTTCGCGCGGAGCGGCGCGTAGCCGGTGAGCGTGACGAGCAGCTCGTGCTCGGCGAGCTCGAGGGCGGCGAAGAACAGCGAGCCGGCGATGCCGGCCGTCACGCCGACGAGGATCGCGTGGAGCAGCACCCGACCGACGAGCTGGAACGCGATCAGCCCCTGCGCCCTCGGGATGGGCGTGCGCATTGCCGCCATGCGGCTCGGGCGTGAAGGGGAGTCCTCGGGCGACGACATCATGACCTCGGGGCCCAGAGCTCCCCCGCCGATGGGCCTGGCCGGAGCGGTAGCTTCCCTGATCCTCCCGCGGGCTGCTGCCTGAAATCGCCGCCGGGATCAACTCCTCCGGCGCGGACGATTCGACATCGGCTTCCGGTCGGCGCTCCCCCGCTCCATAGCGTGGGGAGGAAGCCAGTGGGGGCGCGGTCTCCGGACCCGCCCGAGCGCGGACGAGGTGGAGCCATGACGACCGATCGGAGCACCGTCGAGTACGGCACCTTCATCACCGGGGACGACAGCGTCACGATGGGCAACGCGGCGGTCCAGACGACGGACGAGAGCGTCCGCACGACCGCCGAGACCGTGGTCACGCCCGTGGTGGCGCTCGACCTGGCGGCCGAGATCCTGACGGGCGCGCTGGGTCCGCTGATCGACGCCGACTACGTGCAGGGCAAGACGCAGTTCCGGGACGTGCTCTGCGACCGGATCGACATCTCGCAGCTCGAGGCGGAGGAGCTTGTCGACGACATGGAGCGGTCCGGGCGGATCCGCTTCATCGGCGTGGAGGAGGGCCGGGGGTGGCACGTGCAGCAAGGGATCGGCGCGCGTTGAGCGCGGGGGCAGGGCGCCGGGAGGCCGCGCGCGCCGTCGTGTCTGCTGGAACAATTCCCTTGCCGGCGTAGTCGAGTCATGGCCTACGTGGAGGCGCCTATGGAGGACGGTACGAAGCCGCGCATGGCCGTGGTCCCGAGCGCTCCGCCCATTCCGCTCGTGATCGTTGCCGGCTGTCCTGCCGAGTTCGTCGCCGTGTGCCGGGAGGTGGGGGCGCGGCTCGGGGTCGCTGTGCGCGAATGCGATCTGCGCTCGCTCCGGCCGACGATCGCGGCGTCGCAGCCCTACGCGGTCCTCGTGACGGAGGACCTGTACCGGTTCGAGCCGGCGTCGTTCGATTCGATCATCCGCCAGGCGCCGGCCTCGCTGGTGCGCATCGATGCCCGGGAGGCGCACGACCCGCCGGTGCGGCGGCTCCTTATCGACGCCATCTTCGAGTCGGCGGCGGCCGAGCCGGGCAGCGGGATCCGGTCCATCCTCACCTGAAGCGGCGCCGCGCTGGGGCGCGGCGTGGCGGGGGGCGTCAGGGCTTGCGCTTCATGCCGGGGAGGGTGGCCTTCTCGGGCGGCGGCTCGAGGTACTCGATCTGCTCCGCCGACAGGATGCCGTACTTCGGGTTGGCCGCGGCGCCGCCGGTCGACTTCGTGAACGTCACGCCGTAGGTGCCGGTGACCTTCACCTTCGCGCCGACCGCCGGGATCGGGTTCGGCAGCTCCTGACCCCAGAACTCGTCGGTGAGCTTCGCCTCGGTCTCCTTGCCGCGCGGCGCCTTGTCGATCGCCTCGATCATGCTGTAGATCTGGGCGAAGTTCGAGGCCCAGCCCATCACCTCGATCATGTCCTTCGTCTCGCCCTTCTCGTCGGCGATCGCGAAGCTCGGGACCGGCGCCTTGCAGTCGGGCGGGTCGCCCTTGCCCGTCTTGTGGACGGCACAGGTCGGGGCGTCCTGGAGGTTCGTCTTGACGATGTAACCGATGATCGAGAGCTTCTTGCCGTTCACGTCCTCGAAGTGGACGCGGCTCCGGAGATCGTGCGTGACGCCCCACACCGTGTAGGCGTCGCCCTGTTTCTTGTTCTTCGCGGGGAGCGTCGGCACCGCGGGCAGGGTCGGCTTCCGGCCGCTGAATGCGGGCTTGGCCTGATAGGGCTGCTCGTCCGTTCCGCACCCTGAAGTGCCCGCGACGAGGACGAGGAGGATGGCAGCGGCGAGGGTTCGACCGAATCGGACGTTCATGGCATCTCCAAGGTCAACGTGACGGGCACATCCGGCAGGAAAGATCCAGCGCTGGAGTAGCCTCCGGACAGCGGTGCACCGCGTGCGGATCAGGCGCCTCTCGCATGCGCGCGCGGCGGCGGAAACGGCTAACACGGCCGCCAGCAGATCGTAAAGAGAAAGGGGAACGTCCCCCTCTCTTCATCGGGCGGCCATGCGGCGGCGCATCGCGGCGGAGGGCGATGTACCCCGGTCGACGCAGCCCGATCGCGGGCCGGAACGGGGGAGCGCGCGGCGGCGCTCGGGGCCCGCCCGGGAGGCCGCCGCGCGCGCCCGGGAGGCGCCGCGCGCGCCCGCGAGGCGGTCCCCCGGGTCGCCTCGAAACCGCGAAGGACGCGTTTCCGCTCTTCGCGCTCGCAACATCGATCGAGTACCCTCTCCGTCCCATGCGCGAGA
This sequence comes from Sorangium sp., assembly GCA_025924095.1. Lineage (GTDB taxonomy): Bacteria > Myxococcota_A > Polyangia > Polyangiales > Polyangiaceae > Sorangium. The sequence goes on along the minus strand of JAICEP010000068.1, from coordinate 8,346 downwards.
CGACCCTGCGCGCCGCTTTCGAAGCGTCGAAGGTTTTGGTGATGATCCTCGCCGGCGGTGAAGGCCGGCGGCTCGGCCCGCTGACGCACGACCGGGCGAAGCCGGCCGTGCCGTTCGGCGGTCGCTACCGGATCATCGACATCGTCCTCTCGAACTTCGTCAACTCCGGCCTGCACCGAATCAAGATCCTCACGCAGTACAAGAGCGCGTCGCTAGACGAGCACATCGCCCGAGCCTGGCGCCTGTCGCCGATGCTCGACAGCTTCATCGAGACCGTCCCGGCGCAGCAGCGCACGGGCAAGAGCTGGTTCAAGGGGTCGGCCGACGCTGTCTACCAGACCCAGCACGTCATCACGGACGAGTCGCCCGAGCACCTCTGCATCTTCGGCGGCGACCACGTGTACAAGATGGACGTGCGCCAGATGCTGCACGATCACCTGGCGCGCGACGCCGAGGTGACGGTGGCCGCCATCCCGGTGACGAAGGAGGAGGCGCGGTCCTTCGGCGTCATCGAGTGCGACGAGGCGGGGCGCATCCTCGCCTTCCACGAGAAGGTGCAGGATCCGCCGAGCATGCCGGGCAGGCCGGGCATGTGCCTCGCGTCGATGGGCAACTACATCTTCAAGACGCCGGCGCTGCTCGACGTCCTCGAGCAGGACGCCGCGACCGAGGACAGCGCGCACGACTTCGGGCGCGACATCATCCCGCGGATGGTGCAGAGCGGCAGCCGCGTCTACGTCTACGATTTCCACGAGAACCGCGTCCCCGGCGAGGACGAGGGCGCGGGGTACTGGCGCGACATCGGGACGATCGACGCGTACTGGGCGGCCCAGATGGATCTCGTCAGCATCCAGCCGGCGTTCAACTTCTACAACCCGCGCTGGCCGATCCGGACGGGCATCAGCCACGACCCGCCCGCCAAGTTCGTCTTCCGCGACGAGGCGAACGCGCGCGTCGGCATCGCGACCGACAGCCTTGTCTCGCTCGGGTGCATCATCTCCGGCGGCCGGATCCACCGGAGCGTGCTCTCGAACCGGGTCCGCGTGAACTCCTTCAGCCACATCGAGGAGTGCGTGCTGTTCGAGGACGTGAAGATCGGGCGCCACGTCAAGCTCCGCCGCTGCATCATCGACAAGGACGTCGAGATCCCCGCCGGCGCCGAGATCGGCTTCAACCTCGAGGAGGACCGCAAGAAGTGGTTCGTCAGCGAGGGCGGGATCGTCGTCATCCCGAAGCGCGCAAAGATCGACTCTCCGTAACGCGCCTGACCGGGGCCGCCGGCGCGCCACGCCGCGCCGGGCCCAGCGCCCGACCCGCCCGCCCGCCCGGCAACGACGGTGGAGGCCGGTGGGTCATTTCCAAATATCCGCAATGACAGGAAAAATATCGCTCGTGGCGCCCGGCTGCGGCAGGCGCCTCCGCTGGACGAGGGGCGCCGCGGCCCTGCCGAGCTCGGAGGGTTCGTGGGGCCTGGAGAGCCCCCTGAACCGGGCGTCCCTGCTACGTTGGGTGTGCGATGCCGCGCACGATCCTCATCGGTGACGTCCACGGCTGCCGGGATGAGCTGGCGCGGCTGATCGAGCACGTCGGCTTCGCGTCGGGCGATCGGGTGGTCATGGTCGGGGACATGATCGTGCGCGGTCCGGATCCGTGCGGAACGCTCGATCTGCTCCGGGAGCTCGGCGCGATCTCGGTGCGGGGCAACCACGAGGATCGGCTGCTCCGGTGGCGCGCCGGGCGCAGCGATCCTCGCGGCGAGCCGCTGGGGGAGCTCTCGAAGGAGACCGCGCAGCAGCTGCGCAAGCGCGACTGGGCCTGGCTCGAGACGCTGCCGTACTGGCTGGATCTGCCGGAGCACGGGCTCCGCGTCGTCCATGCGGGGCTGATCCCCGGGCTGCCGATCGAGCGGCAAGATCCGCACACGTTGATGTACGTGCGCTGCCTCGGCCGCTACGGCGAGCCGGTCGAGCGTCGCGGGGGCAAGACGCTGTGGGGCCAGACCTACCAGGGGCCGCCGCACGTGGTGTTCGGCCACAACGCGCGCAACGAGCCGCAGATGCACGCGTGGGCGACAGGGATCGACACGGGCGCCGTCTACGGGGGGCGCCTCACCGCGATGGTGCTTCACGACGGCGAGCGCGTTCCGCCGCCGCCGGCGCGCTCCGAGGTGCTCGTCTCGGTCCCGGCGCGCCGCCGCTACGTGGGACGGTAGAAATGCTCCGTGTCCTCCAGCGCTTCCGCGCGATCGACGGCCCCGCCGCGCGGGATCTTCGTTAGGCTCCCGGCCGCGCCGCCGCCGCTCTTCAGGCCGGCGGCACGTCACGGAGCAAGCCAGGTGGAGCCTCGATACCCGTTCGTTGCAGTCGATGTCCCCGAGCCGGAGGCCGAGGAGATCGGCGCCGCGCTCTTCGAGCTGGGCGCCACCGGCGTCGAGCAGCGCGACGAGCAGACGCTCGTGCGCGGCGCGCGCTCGGGCCAGGTGACGCTCGTCGCGAGCTTCGAGGATCACGGCGAGGCGGAGGCGGCGATCGCGGCGCTCGGGGAGCTCTCGCCGCCGCTCGTCGCGCGGCTCGAGGAGGTGGTGGGCGACGCCTGGCGCGACGCGTGGAAGGAGCACTTCGCGCCGTTCGCGCTGACGCCCACGATCACGGTCGTGCCGCCGTGGATCGAGCGCGGGGCGCCGCGCGAGGGCGAGCGGGTGCTCCTGCTGGAGCCGGGGAGGGCGTTCGGCACGGGCCTCCACGCGACGACCGCGCTCGTCGCGGAGCTGCTCGACGAGCACGCGGCCGAGCTCCGCGGCCGCGAGATCCTCGACGTGGGCACGGGCAGCGGCATCCTCGCGCTTGTCGCGCTGCTGCTCGGGGCGGAGCGGGCGGTCGCGATCGACAACGACGACGATGTGATCGAGGTGGTCCTCGAGAACGCGGCGCGCAACGGCCTCGAGGGCCGCATCGCGGCGAGCGCCGGCGTCGTCGAGCAGGTGACGCGGCAGTTCCCGTGGGTGGTCGCGAACATCGAGGCGCGGGTGCTCCGGCCGCTCGGGCCCGAGCTCGCGCGCGTGCTCGCGCCGGGCGGCTGGCTGATCCTGTCGGGCATCCTCGAGGGCGAGCGGGACGATCTCGTGGCGCGGTACACCTCGCTGCCGCGCCCGCTCGCGCACGTCGCGACCCGGCCGGATCCCGCGTCGCCGCGCGGCGATCGTGGGGCGACGCGGGGCGACGCGGGCGGCGAGGGCTGGGTGGCGCTCCTGTTCCGCGCGCCGGACGACGCGGCGTCCGCGTCGGGATGAGCGGCCCGGGGATCCTGCGGGTGCCGCTCGGGTCGATCGCGGCGGGCGTGATCGCGCTGCCGCCGGAGGCGGCGAGCTACGTCGTGCGGGTGCACCGCCTCCGCGAGGGGGATCGGTTCGTCGTGTTCGATCCGGAGCTCGGGGTCGAGGCCGACGCCACGCTCGAGTCGGTCGGCCGGCGGAGCGCGGAGGCGCGCATCGACGCGCCCCGCCCGGCCGCGGTGCGGGCTGGCCGGCGGGTGACGTGGATCCAGGCGGTCGGCAAGGGCGACAAGATGGATGCGGTGGTGCGCGACGCGACCGAGCTCGGGGCGACGCGGATCATCCCGGCGATCTCGGCGCGCAGCGTGGCGCGGCCGGGCGAGGACAGGAGCCAGCGCTGGCGCCGGATCGCGGTGGAGGCGGCGCGCCAGTGCGGCCGCGGGGACGCGCCGCGGGTGGACGCGCCGATGAGCCTCGCGGCGGCGCTCGCGGAGGCGCGGGCGGCGGAGGGGGGCGCGCTGGGGATGTGCCTGGATCCCTACGCGGAGACGCCGCTCGGCGCGCGGCTCGCCGCGCTTGTGCCGGGCGTGGAGGCGGCGTTCGCCGTCGGTCCGGAGGGCGGGTTCACGCCGGAGGAGCTCGTCGTGTGCGCGGCGCTCGGGTTCGAGCGCGTGCGCCTCGGCGCGCTGACGCTGCGCACCGAGACGGTGTGCGCGGCGGCGCTCGGGGCGCTGATCGCGGTGAGCGACGCGCGGGCGGGGTGATGGGCTGGCCTCCGGCGAGCGGCGCGCTGGGCGGCCCTGGCCTTCGCGCTACGGGCCGGCTCGCTGGAACCGCCGCACCCGCCCGATCGAGTCGACGACAATGAGCTCGCCCTGCAGGTCGACGAGGTCTTTGGCCGCGAGGAGCGCGCAGAGCGCGGCTTCGATGTCGGCCACGGTCCCGCGGGGCGGGGTACGGAGCACCACGATGCCTGCGTAGCGATGCGGGGGATAGTGAAGGGGGTTCGCGAAATCGAGGTCCAGCGTGACGAGCGTGCGCTGCTCCGCCGCGCAGGCTGCGAGCACGGCTGCGTCCGATGCGAGCGACAGATCCTCCTCTTCCGTCGTCGCGACGTCGTGGCCCCGCGCGCGGAGCAGCGCCGCGCCACGCACGCCCAGGTTCGCGTCGAGCTTGAACCGCATGGCGCTACCCGGCGAGCAGGTCCACGAAGCTGCCCCGCGTCAGCTCGTTGGCGTAGGCGAGACAGGCGCGGATATCCTCGACCACGAGCTCCGGGTACTCGGCGAGGATCTCCTGCTCCGTCATGCCGCCCTCGAGCATGCCGAGGATGAGCGAGACCCAGATCCGTCGCCCTCGAATGCAAGGCTTCCCATGGCAAACGCCGGGGTCGATGGTGATGCGTGCGAGGAGCTCTTCGTGGGTCATGGGGACTCCGAAACACCGTACGGCGTCGGGTCGGTGGGAGCCAGCGCTGAGCTGACCCGCGCGGCGGGCCGTTCGGATGCTCAGCGCTCGGGCTCCGCTGTCCGCCACCGGGCCCACGGACGGAGCGCCGGATCGCGGGTGGACGAGGCGCTGCGGGACCTAGAGGAGCGCAAGAACGACTACCGTACGGCGCGTCGGGGGCTCAGAATCGAGGCGCCATGAACGGTGCTGTGCCGGGCAGGTGGATCACGCGGCTCTTCACCCTCATCATGGTCGTCCCGTGCGCGTGCAACACCGCGGCGGACGCGAGGAGCGGGCGCGCGCTGCCGAACGACGGCGCCGCGCTCGCTCCAGCGGAGCCCGTCCCGGCGCTGCCGCCGCCGATCCCGACCGCCGCCGCGGCCACGAGCGCGCAGCCCGAGCAGGCGCCGTGGCCTCGAGCGCGCCCGCCGCGCGTCGAGACGGACTGGTGCATCGACGGCGTCGACGCGCTCGACGAGGAGACCTGTTACGTGCTGCCCGACGCGCCGACGCGCGCGCTGCTCATCTACCTGCACGGGATCGTCCCGCCGGGGAAGGAGAGCCAGCAGAAGACCCACTTCGAGACGGTCGTGTCGCGCGCGTCCCGGCGAGCGGGCGTCGCCGCCCTGATGCCGCGCGGCAAGGTCGGCCTCGCGCCGAAGGGGTACGCGAGCTGGTGGGGCTGGCCGACGGGCGGGCCGGCGTACGAGAAGCACGCCGCCGCGTTCGTGGCGGCGTTCGCGGAGAAGCGGCGCAAGCTCGAGGAGATCGCCGGCGTCTCGTTCTCGCGGGTGGTCGTCGCCGGCTCGTCGTCGGGCGCGTTCTTCGCCGCGGCGCTCGCGCTGCGCGGCGGCATCGACGCCGACGGCTTCGGCGCGATGTCCGGCGGCGGAGGCCAGGCGACGCCCGAGCTCGCGACGCTGGCGCCCAGGCCGTTCTATATCGGCTTCGGCGCCCACGACTCGGTGGGAAGATCGGCCCGCGCCCTCGCCGGCGTCCTGCGCGGCGCGGGCTGGCCCGTGCGCGTCGCCGAGCACCCGGTCGGCCACGGGGCGAAGGAGATCTACCTGGATGAGGCGTTCGCCTTCTGGCGCGAGCACGAGGCGCGCTAGGCGGAGGTCGCGGAGGGTGCACGCGGGCGATTCGCAGGGAGGGCAGTCGGGCCCCCCGCAGTCCCGAGCGCTCCTCGGGCCCGCTCCAGATGCCGTCGCCGCACCTCTCGGCGCGTGTCGGGCGGCTACGTGCCCGCAGCCTGGATCGCGAGGACCTCGAGCGTCCAGTGCCCGTCGTGCTTGACGCCCTGGCTGACGGGCGGGAGCTTGCCGATCACATCGTAGTGGCCGGGGCTCATGCCGCACTTGTGCTCGCAGTCCATGCTGGCGGCACACGACAGCCGGGCGCCGTTGCGGAGCGGTGTGACACTCCCGCTGCTCGAGGTGAAGGCCAGGAATCCGGCCGTGCATTTGTTGCAGCATCCGTCAGATGGGCATGCCATTTTCGTGCAGGTCCTTAGCGGGAACAAGTAGCGGGCGCGGATACCCACCCAGCGCCCCTGCCAGCGTTCGCGATCGTGCAGGGCCTCGAAGTCGAGCGGCTCCACGCAGCGAGCCACGTCGCCCACGACCATGCACTCGAGGCCGCCGTCGCAGCGACCGCAGGCGGCTGCTGCGCTCGCGCCGGCCTCGGATCGCCCTGCGCCGTCCGCCGGGCTCGTCGCCGCGGCCGGCGGCTGCGCCGAAGCTGCGGCGCTCCCAAGGGTCTGGTCGCCGGACGGAGCGTGCGCCGGCGACTGCCCGGCCGGCGCCGGCGCCGGCGGCGATGGCAGCGGCGCCGGGGCGGCGTGGGCAGGGCTCGACCGTGGCGCGCGCTCACAGCCGAGGAGCGCGCTCACGCACAGGGCGGCAACCGAACCGCGCCGCACCGCGTACAGGCTCAACCAGGTTTGCATCATGACCTCCACGCGAGCGAATTCCCTTTCCTGCACGAGGTCAAGGAGAGTTGCATTCATTGTCGATGGCGCCGCCGATGAATGATGCCCGCGCGTACTAAGGCGCTTGGAGCGCAGCGCGCGCCGTGCGTGGCGCCGCCTTGCGCCTTCAGGACGTGGGCTGAACCTGGGCGTTGACGCAAGCAGGGCCGCGCCGGCCATCACGACCCGCGCGGCCCGCCGCCCTCACCCGATCACGGCAGCACTGCGCGCTTCGGGCACTCGCCGTCGCCCTGGAAGTCGCCGAGCGTGCGCGCCTGCGCGACCACGTAGTCGTACGCCGTCTCGAGCTCCCCGATCGCGCCGGCGAGGTTGTACTCTTGGCCGAAGACGTCGGCGACCTTCACCTGCTCGAGCTCCTCGATCGTCGTCTCGCCGTCGCCGTCGAGATCGCAGTCGGCGATGTACTGCGCGTAGCGCTTCGTGAGCTCCACGCCCGCGGTGATGTTGTTGAAGAACCAGTGATCGCCGTGGATGGTCGGCTTCACCGCGATGGTCCCGCCCGTCGGCACGCTGAAGCCGGGCAGCTCGTCCTCGGTCGCGCAGTCGTCGAACGACGTGCCGGCCGAGAGACCCCAGCTGAAGCGCACCTCCTCCGCGGGGACGCACTCCCCGTCCGGCGGGCACGACTCGCCCCCCTCCTTCTCGATGGAACCCTCGAAGAACACCGAGTAGCCGTTATCGACCATGAGGGCCACGTCGTCCTCGGTGGTGGGCGAGAGCGTCTTCACCCCCTCCCGCGCGTTCGGGAGATCGAAGCCGAAGCGATCCCAGCGCGCCGCGCTCGCGCCCTCGAACTCCGCGATCACATATCTCGTGGCCGGAGCGTTCTTGAGGTCGAGGACGAACACCGACGGATCGCTCAGCGTCTCCTGCGGCGCGTCCGAGCGCGCCGCGCGCACGTTGCCGATGGTCACGAGGAATCGATCGTAGGTGACCTTCCAGCCGTCCGCGATGTTCTCCTCCCCCGTGCCCGGCTCGAGGCCCTCGGGGATCGTGTCCTCCGGCTCCACGAAGATCTGCACGGTGCCGGTCCCGGACCCCGCGCCGTCGTCGTCACCACCACAACCCGCGACCAGCGCGAGCGCGCACGCCGCGACCGCGATCCTTGCCTGTCCGATGCTCTGCATGATCCTGCTCCTCACTCGCTGAAAGTCCGAACGAGCGCGCACGGGCGCGCCCGGCGAGCGCAGCCCCGCGCGTCTTGCGCGCGCCGCGCCCGCATCACCCTGTCGCCTCGCCGATCAGGCCGCGGGCGGAGAGCTCTTCGGCGCCAGGATCAGCAAGGGGATCGGGCGGACCTCCGGCGAGGGCCGGAGCGCGGCGAGGCAGAGCACCCCGAGCAGGGTGGCCTCGCCCACGCGATGAACGGGCGCGCCGAGCTGGCCGCACCGCGCGAACGCGTCGCAGTGATCGTCGTCGAGGTGGCGCTGGCGCAGCGCGTCCTGCGCGGCGACCTCCTCTCCGGGGCCGGGGGCCCGGCCCGCGGCCGGCGGGGGCCCCGCAGCCACGGCGGGCGGCGCGGCGCGCGCGACACCGGTAGCGCGGGCGGCGCCGGCAGCGTGCGTGTGGCCGCCGTGACCGGCGTCGACCAGCGCGCCGACGTGGATCAGCTCGCCGTGCTCGCAGCGGTCGTGCC
>JAICEP010000067.1 GCA_025924095.1 Sorangium sp. | reverse complement strand
ATGTCGAACGTGCCGCCGCCGAAGTCGTAGACGGCGATGACCTGCTCGTTCTTCTTGTCGAGCCCGTACGCCAGCGCGGCCGCCGTGGGCTCGTTGACGATGCGCTTCACCTCGAGCCCGGCGATGCGGCCGGCGTCCTTGGTGGCCTGCCGCTGCGCGTCGTTGAAGTAGGCCGGCACGGTGATGACGGCCTCGGTCACCTTCTCGCCGAGATAGTCCTCCGCGGCCTTCTTCAGCTTCTGCAGGACCTTCGCCGAGACCTCGGGCGGCGAGACCTGCTTGCCGCGTACCTCGATCGAGGCGTCGCCGTTCTTGCCCTTGCTGACCTTGTACGGGATGCGCTTCGACTCTTCCTGCACCTCCTCGGCCCGGCGCCCCATGAAGCGCTTGACCGAGTAGATGGTGTTGGTGGGGTTCGTGACCGCCTGGCGCTTGGCGATCTGTCCAACGAGCACCTCGCCCTTGTCGTCCCAGGCCACGACGGACGGCGTGAGGCGCGAGCCTTCCTCATTCACGATGACCTTGGGCTCCTTGCCCTCCATCACCGCGACGACGCTGTTGGTCGTGCCGAGATCGATGCCGATGATCTTGCCCATGACGTTGAACCCTCCGAGAAATGTTTGCGCGACGGCTTGGTAGCCGCGGGGGGCGAGAAGACCCGACCGGCCAGCAGGGCTCGGCTGACAGCTGCCGCGAGCCCCTGCTCCAGAGCCGTCAAAACCGCTGGGAATCCGGATACTTTCGCCGAATTTCGCGAGCTCGCTGGCTCGCGACCGCGAAACTAACCATGTGCACCCGAGCGTCAACGCCGCCCCTAGCAATTGCCGTGCGCGCGGCCCGGCCCGGCCCCCGGCCCTTGACCGGAGCGACCCCGGGCCGCACGTAGGTCGTCCACCCTCCGTGCTGCCCAGCGCTTCGTGCCGGTGTCCCGGTCCGATGTGCTGGTACGGAGCGGCGGGCTCCGCCGGCTACGCCAGAACCCTCCCCGGCCGCTCTGTTCGTACATTCCCCCGCGCATCCCGCGCTGGACGCCCGGTTTGGGAGACACCGGCCGGGGAGATGGAAGAGCGGCGCGCCGGAGGGGCTTCTTGCGGTCCGAGACGCGCTGAGCTATAGGCGCCCTCCCTCGCAACACCCGAAGGACTCACCATGAAGCCCGGCATCCACCCCGAGTACAAGGACTCCACGATCACCTGCGCGTGCGGCGCCGTCGTCGAGACCCGCTCCACCCGCGGCAGCTTTACCACCGACGTGTGCTCCGCCTGCCACCCGTTCTACACGGGCAAGCACAAGATCATGGACGTCGCCGGTCGCGTCGATCGCTTCCGCAGGAAGTACGGGACCGCTGCCAAGCCGGCGGTCTGATCGCCCGCCGACCGACATCCCCGAATCCCTCCTTTTCAGACACGTCCGTCACGCCGCCCCCGCCCGGGGCGTGGCGGAGGGCTCGGCGCGTCCCGAGCTCGCCGCGGTTCGCGAGCGGCCGAGCCGCGCAGGGCGGGCGGTCGAGACGTCGCGCTGCGGACGACGTCGCCCATCCACATTCGCGGCGCTGGTCGGCCGGGCGCGATGCGCCAGCCGCGTTATGCGCTAGATTGGAACGCGTATGAGCGATCAGCCTGCACGTCCGTATATCGGCGGCCAAGCGGTGATTGAAGGGGTCATGATGCGATCGCCGAGCTCGGTCGCCATCGTCTGCCGGCGCCGCTCGGGGGAGCTCGTGGTGCGCGAGCAGCCGATGACCGCGATCTCGAAGGGGCCACGCACCTGGCCCTTCGTGCGGGGGGTCGCGACGCTCGTGGAGTCGCTGCGCCTCGGGTCCCAGGCGCTCCGGTGGTCTGCGGACCTCTACGAGCAGGATCTCTCGGCCGAAGAGGCGGCCTCGGCCAAGGGCCCGGCGTCCAAGCGCTCGAGCGCCGGACAGGCGAGCGGAGCGACCCTCACCTCGCTGGCGCTCAGCATGGCCGCGATCGCGACGCAGGACGCGGAGCCCGCGCAGATCTCGGGCAGCCCGGGCGCAGGCGGCGCGGACGGGAAGAAGCGGGGAGGGGGGATGGGCGTGATCCCGATCCTCTTCGCCGTCCTGCTCTTCGTGGCGGCGCCTCAGGCCGGCGCCGAGCTGGTCAACAAGCTCCTGGGCCTCGAGCTGGAGGTCACGTCGCCGGGGTTCCAGGCGATCACGGGCGTGGCGAAGCTGGCCATCGTCGTCACCTACCTCCTCCTGATCCGCCAGATCTCCGAGGTTCGGCGCGTTTTCCAGTACCACGGGGCGGAGCACAAGGCGATCTCCACCTACGAGGCGCGCGAGGCGCTCGAGGTCGAGAACGCGCGCCGGAAGACGGCCATGCACCCTCGTTGCGGGACGACCTTCCTGGTCATGGTGGCGCTCGTGTCGATCGTGGTGTTCTCGGTGGCCGGGGCGTCCCTCGCGGCGTTCCTGCCCAAGCTGCCCGGCGGCCGGTTCGTCGAGAGCGTCGGCTTCTTCCTGATGAAGCTGCCGTTCCTCCCGCTCATCGCCGCGGTGACCTTCGAGATCCAGCGGATCTTCGCGCGCTACTGCACCACCGGCCCGCTCCGCGCGCTGCTCTGGCCGGGGTTCCTGGTCCAGAAGATCACGACGGCGGAGCCCGAGGACGCGCAGCTGGAGGTCGCCCTCGCCTCGCTCCGCGCGACGCTCTGGCGGGAGGAGTCGGTGGCCGCTCCGGCCCAGCCGGATCGGGTGTTCGAGGACTACTCCAAGCTGCTGGCCGACCCCGGCTACGCTGGCGCCCCCGGCTAGCCCGCACCGGCGCCGCCGCACGCCTCGCCGCCGCCGTCCAACTCCGCGCCGTCTTCGGATTGCAGATGCTACCTATCGCGAAACTCGAGGCGGTCCAGCGCCGCTTTCAGGAACTCGAGCACCTCATGTGCAGCGCTGCGGTGCTCTCCGCGCCGGCCGAGCTCCAGCGGCTCAACCGCGAGCGGACCGAGATCGAGCCGGTGGTCGCCGCCTTCGCTCGGCTGCGGGACGTCGAGCGCCGCATCGCCGAGGACCGGGAGGCGCTCGACGATCCCGACCTGGCCGAGCTCGCCCAGGCGGAGCTGCCCGAGCTCGAGCTCGAGCGGGAGCGGCTCGCTGGTGAGCTCGAGGTGCTCCTCCTGCCGAAGGACCCGAACGAGACGCGAAACACCGTGATCGAGATCCGGAGCGGCGAGGGCGGCGAGGAGGCGGCGCTGTTCGCCGCCGACCTCTTCCGCATGCTCTGCCGCTACGCGGAGACGAAGCGGTGGAAGGTCGAGGTGCTCAACCTGAGCGAGGCCTCGGCCGGCGGCTACAAGGAGGTCGCGGCGCTGATCACGGGGCAGGACGTCTTCTCCCACCTCCGTTACGAAGGCGGCGTTCACCGCGTGCAGCGGGTCCCCTCGACGGAGACGCAGGGGCGCATCCACACCTCGACCGCGACCGTCGCCGTCCTGCCCGAGGCGGACGAGGTCGACGTGCACATCGACGACAAGGACCTGGAGATCTCGATCGCCGCGTCGGGGGGCCCCGGCGGTCAGGGGGTCAACACGACGAACAGCGCCGTGCAGATCAAGCACTTGCCGACAGGCATGATCGTGAAGTGCCAGGACGAGCGCTCTCAGCTGAAGAACAAGGCGAAGGCGCTCAAGGTGCTCCGGAGCCGGCTGCTCGAGCTGGAGCAGCGCCGGCAGGAGGAGGCCCAGAGCGCCGAGCGAAGGACCATGGTCGGCACGGGGGAGCGCGCGCAGAAGGTGCGGACCTACAACTTCCCGCAGAACCGGGTGACGGATCACCGGATCGGCCTCACGCTGCACAAGCTCGACAAGATCATCGAAGGGGATCTCGACGAGCTCATCGGCGCGCTGCGCACGCACCGTCAGGCCGAGCTCCTGCGGCGCGGCGGGCTCTCGGAGGCCGCAGGCGCGGTGGGGCCCGCGACGTGAGGGCGCCGCCGCCCATCGATCTGGAGGCGCTGTTCGTCGCGCTCGTGCTGGCGCCGTCCACATTCTCGCGAAACCGCTTCTTCTCGCTCTACGCCGACCCGGCAGCGCGCCGGGTGCGGCGGCGGGCGGCGCTGCTCAGGAGCATCGTGCGGCAGCTGGTCGCCGGCGCGTGCCGCGCCGGGCTCGCGCCCGAGGCGAGCGGCGGCGCGCGGCTCACCTACGACGTGCCATCGCTCGGGCTGAAGCGCACCGCCGCGCTCGACGACCTCGAGCTCGCAGTGCTCCGCATCGCGGTCGCGCGCGGGGCGGTCCCGCGAGCCGGGCAGCAGGACGACGGAGGCGCTGCGCCGAGCCCGGCGGCGGGCGCCGCGTTGCCCGATGACCTGCTCCCGGAGCCAGCGGATACCTCTCGGATCGAGCGCGCGCTCGCCCGGCTGCTGCCCAGCGACGGGCACGGCGGAGCCGTGGAAAGTCCTGGGCAGGGGGAGCCGGGAGAGCCGGATCCTGCGACAAGGGCGATGCCTCGCGACCGGGAGCGGCGCGCTACGCAAGCGCCCTAGCTCCGCTCGCCAGGCGCGCCGCCGCGAGGTGGCGGTCAGAAATCCTGATAGGGATTTCTGACGCGCGGAACGACGCGGTACTAGGAGAAGACCATGTGCATCTTCTGCAAGATCGCGAACAAGGAGATCCCGTCGAAGGTCGTGCTGGAGGACGAGCACGTCTTCGCCTTCCACGACGTGAACCCGCAGGCGCCGACGCACGTGCTCGTCGTTCCGAAGCGCCACATCGCGGGGATCGCCCAGGCCGCGCCCGAGGACGAGGCCGTCCTCGGCCGGCTGCTGCTCGCCGCGCGGCGGGTGGCAGAGCTGACCGGCATCGCGGAGAGCGGCTTCAGGACCGTGGTGAACAACGGCGCGAACGCCGGTCAGACGGTCTTCCATCTCCACGTCCACGTCATGGGCGGACGGCCCATGGCCTGGCCTCCGGGCTGAATCCGGCCAGCACCGGACGCGATCAGCGAACGTCGCGGGCGGCGCTCACCACCGCGTCGAGCCACGCTGCCTCGGCGTGGCCGAGCGGCGGCTGCCGCGGCAGCGAGGTCGGCAGCGCGCGCGGCCGCGACGCGCCGTGGGCGCGCAGGTGCACGGACGTGATGGCGCCGACGCGCCCGCCGACGCCGAGGAACAGCGCGAAGAGATCCGGGCCCACCGCGCGCCGCGGGGCGGGCCGCACCGCGAGCTCGCCGCCGGACGCGAGCCGCGCGGTGAAGCCGGCGACGAGGTGATCGACCGGGTCGCTCCACGGATCGGGCGCGCCGGGGGCGCCCGCCGCGATCCACGCGTCGAGCGTGAGCTCGCGCGAGGCCGCGCCGAAGTCGAGCGCCAGGGTGAGGCCGCGCTGCGCGAGGGTGCGCTCGACCTCGCCGATGCGAGCGGCGCCGGCGACGTGCACGAGCAGGGAGTCACCGTCGATCACGGGCGCCGCGGGCGGCGGCGGCAGCGGGCGGCGCGCGGCGGGGGCGGCGTCGCGCGGGAGCAGATTGCCAGGGTTCATGATGCCGGCAGGGTCGAAGACGCCCCGGAGCGCATGGATGACGTCAACGCCGAGGCCGAGCTCGGCGCCGAGCCGCGGCGCCTTGCTGCGGCCGACGCCGTGGTGATGCGAGAGCGTGCCGCCGGCGTCGATCGCGGCGTCCAGGGCCGCTCGCCAGGCCGCGTCGTACTTCGCCTCGGCCGCGGCGACGGTCGGCGCGCTGCCGGCGAAGGTGAAGTAGATGCTGCAGCCGTCCGGGTAGGCGTGGGACAGGTGGGCCATCACGAAGACGTGGCGCCCGAGCGCCTTGCGCACCGACCGGTAGAGCGCGTCGAGGCGCGACCAGGGCGCGGCGACCTCCATCGTGTCGCTGAACGCGCCGGCCATGAAGACGGGCGCCTGGCGGTAGCTCACGCTGTAGCGGTGCGCGAGCCAGTGGCGCGCCGGCTCCTCGCCGAGCGGCCTGGCCCCGCCGCGCTCGGCGATCGCCGCGGCGCGCGCGAGATCGTCCGCGCTCGCGCGCGCCGTGCCCTCGAAGATGAGGATGAGCGTCGCGCCGCGGAGCGCGCGTGCCCCGAGGGTGTCGACGACCTGGTTGAGGAGCCCCGGCGCGCGCAGCAGGCCGCGCAGCACGGCGGCGCCGGCCCCGGGGCCTCGCCCGGCGCGCGCCCGCGCGGCCGCCCCCTCGGACGGCTCGTCGCCGGTACCGGCGTGGGCGCGCTGCCGGCGCACCGCGCCGAGCCGGGCCATGAAGGAGTCGAACGGGTCGTAGAGGCGCGAGACCGCCGGGCGAAGGCCGGCCTGGAACATCTCCCGCATCGCGTTCCATCCGGCCTCCAGGGTGGGAAACGAGAAGGCGGCGAAGGCGCGCGCCGGCGGGGCCGGATGCAGCCTGAGCGTCGCGGCGGTGACCACGCCGAGCACGCCCTCGCTGCCGATGAGGAGCGGCGTCAGATCCGGGCCGTGCGCGCGCCGATCGAGGCGGACGACCTCGCCGCGGCCGACGACGCACTCGAGCGACGCCACCATGTCCTCGATCTTGCCGTAGAGCCCGGAGCACTGGCCGGCGCTGCGCGCAGCGACCCAGCCGCCCACGGTCGAGCAGAGGATCGACGACGGGAAATGGCCGAGCGTGAAGCCCTCGGCGTTGAGCTCCTCCTCGAAGCGGATGCCGAGGGCGCCGGCCTCGATCTCGACCGAGGGGGCCTGCCGATCGAGCGAGCGGCGGCGGGAGAGCCGCTTCAGGTCGAGCACGACCGTGCGGTCGTCCGGCAGGACGCCGCCGCACACGCCCGAGCCCGCGCCGTACGGCACGAGCGGGAGCCCCTCGTCCGCGCAGAAGCGGACCACCTGGGCGACCTCCTCGGTGGACGCCGGCCAGACAATCATCCCGGGCCGGTGCTCGGCGATGCGGCCCTCCGTCACGGCGAGGTGGTGCCGGGGCCAGAGATCGCGGGCGTAGGCGATCTGATCGACGGGGGACGTGCTGCGCGGGATCCCCGGCAGCGCGCGCGAGATCGCGGCCTCGAAGCTCATGCGTGAGGAGGCCCTAGCGCCTCAGCTCCGCTCGGCAAGGATGATGAGCCGAGGCGACTCCGAGCCGAAGAAGACGCCCGGGTGCGAGGGATGGCCGGTCACCTCGGTGACCTTGAAGCCAGCTTCGTGGAGCATCTTGCCGAGCTCGTGCAGCCCGTAGAGGCGGATCGAGTAGTCGATCTCCCGCGAGCGGCCGTCCTCGAACATGACGGTGCGCTTCACCCTGAGTCGGCTCGTGAAGAAATCCACCTGCATCTCATCCATGCAGACGCAGCCGTCCCCCTCGAACCAGACAAGGCTCGGCTGGCGGGACGCCACGTAGTCGCGGTTGACGATGTCGAGCAGGAGCATGCCGCCCGCGCGGAGGGCGCGGCGGATGCGGGCGAGGACGTCCAGGTTCTTCTCGTCGTCGAAGTAGCCGAAGCTCGTCGACCAGCAGTAGATGCCGTCGAAGGTCTCCTCGAACGTCATCTCGCGCATGTCGCCCTGGAGGAAGTTCAGCTTCTGGCCGCGGTCCTGCGCGTCGTCCGCGGCGCGGGCGAGCATGGCGAGCGACAGGTCGTAGCCGACCACGCTGTAGCCGCGGCTCGCGATCTCGATCGCGTGGCTGCCCGCGCCGCACGCGAGGTCGAGGATCACCGCGCCCTTCTCGACGCCGAGCCGCTCCTCGATGAAATTGACCTCGCGGCGAACCACCTTGCCGTCGATCTTGTCGAGCGTGCGCAGGAAGTCGTCGCCGAAGAGCTCTTCCCACCACGGGCGCTTCCGGCGTGCGGCGGGCTCGGTCGAGGGACCGGAGTTCGGCTCATGCTCGATCGGCTTCGCCGCGGGCGGGGCGG
This sequence comes from Sorangium sp., assembly GCA_025924095.1. Classification (GTDB taxonomy): domain Bacteria; phylum Myxococcota_A; class Polyangia; order Polyangiales; family Polyangiaceae; genus Sorangium. The sequence continues at coordinate 8,847 of JAICEP010000067.1, read as the reverse complement.
GGGGAGCGGAGGGGCGCGCGGGCGCCGACGCCTCGCCGTGCGGCGGCGGCACGGACAGGGGCGGCGGCGGCACCGAGCTCGTGAACGTCGCGAGATCAGGCGAGGCCAGCGCATGCGCGCGCGGGCGCCGCGGCGGGGGCGGAGGCGGAGGCGGGGGTTTCTTGGGCTGCGCCGCCAGCGCGTCGGTCCGGGCGGCCCGGGCTTCGTCGGTCATCTCGGCGTCGCGCTCGGGCTCGACCTCCTCGAGATCGATCTCGCTGCTCTTCGGCGGCAAGGTGCTGCGCTTCGCGTCGGCCTGCACCGGCTCGTCTTCGCCTTCCGCGGGCGAGGCGCTCGAGGGCTCGGCCTTCGTGTCGTCGACAAGCTCGGGCTCCGGCTCGAGCTCCGCGAGCTCGTCCGTAACCGACCCCGGCGGCCAGTCGAGGGGGCGCGCCTCGATCTCCGGCCCCGAGGGCTGCGGCCGTCGGGGCTCGGGCTGGAGGGAGTCGAACGCGGCGTCGCGCGCCGTCGGCGGGCCCTCCGGCAGGCCCTCCTGGTACGGCTCGAGGCCCAGCACGGTCTGGCGCTCCTCCGGCCGGATCCTGAACTGAAGCGGCGGCCACTCGTTCTCGGTCGGCTCGGTCAGCAGCGGCGGCTTGGCGGGCTCGGCCAGCGAGGTGACCGGCGGCAGGTTCGACTCGATGCTGAGGATCTGGAGCGGCCGGATCACCGCGACCGAGTCCGGATCGATGAGGAGCCCCGGCGTCGGCATCGGCGGCACGCTCGAGGATTTCGGCGACGGGCGCGGGACCGCCCGCGGCGCGACAAGCTCCGCCAGGTTCGGCGGCGGCGCCGGCTTGCTGGCGGGCCTCGGCACCTCGAGCGCCGGGTCGCTGGGAGACCTCGCGGCGGCGTTCAGCCACCCGTCGTCCTCCACGTCGTCGAGCGCCGGCGATCGCGGCGTCGCCGTGTCCGCGTGCGCAGCGCCCTGGTCGTGCGCAGCGCCCTGGTCGTGCGCGGCGCCCTGGTCGTCGCCCTGTTGCGCCGCGTCTCCGGGCACGTTCACGAGCCGCCGCGAGCGGCGCCGCGCGGCCTTCGTGCTGTCGCCGCGCTCCACCTCCGCGGCCCGCTCCACCTCCGCGGCCAGCGATTGCCAGGCCCGCCTGGAGGTGGGCGTGGCCGGCAGGGGAGTGCCGTGCCGCGAGCGCTCCGTGGGCGGCCCGGCGATGCGCGGGTCGAGATCGAGATCCGGGATCTCCGAGAGCTGCCCGCCGGAGCTTCCGTCTGTCATGCCCGGGATGACGTCGAGGCGCGGCAGCGGCGTGGTCGTCGCGAGCTGCGGGCGCACGCTGGGCGTGCGCTCGGGCCGTGGAGCGGACGAGCGCGCGGGGAGCGAGCCCTCTCCCTGCGGCGCGAGCGAGGCCGCGTTCCCTGCCTCGCCCGGCAGGGGCGCGCCGGGCTCTCCGGAGGCGCCGCCTTCCTGGGCGGGCGCAGCCAGGGGGTTGCGCGGCCGCTCGCTCGTCATTGCTTGCCCCCTCCGTCGAGCGGCTCACCGTAGAGGATCGGCCCCGGAGCCCTGCTCCAGGGGGGCGCCGCCCCGCGCTCCACGAACATGACCGCGGTGGAGCCGAGGTGGAACTTGCCGATCTCCTCGCCGCACTGGACCGGAAGGGCCGGCGAGAGCGTGTGCACGCCGAGCGGCACGTCGCGCGCGTCGATCGCGCTCACCGTGATCCGTCCGACGATCATCGCGCCCACCATCACGACCGTCACGCGCCCGTGGCGCTCGGTGTCGATCACGATCGCGACACGCCGGTTGCGCGCGAACAGCCCCGGGATGTGGCGCTCGCCGATCGCGTTCACCGGGAACAGCTCCCCCGGCATCGAGCGGATGAGGCTCACCTGGCCGGCGACGGGCGAATGGACCCGGTGGTAGTCGCGCGGTGAAAGGTAGACGACCGCGAATTGCCCGCCGTCGTAGCGCGAGGCCTCCGCGGGGTCGCCCACGAGGTCTTCGACGCGGTAAGGCTGCCCCTTGATGAGCAGGCGCCCGCCCTCGGTCACGGGGCCGAGCGCCGCGACGCGTCCGTCGGCAGGGCTGGTGATGGCTCCGGGATCGGAGCAGACAGGGCGCATCCCCTCGCGGAGCTTGCGCGTGAAGAACGCGTCGAAGCTCTCGTAAGGGCTCGTCAGCACCTCGGCAGCGTCCATGTCGACGCGGTACGCGCGCGCGTAGAGCTTGACCACCGCGTTCAAGACGGCGGCGGGTGCTCTGGCGTCGCAGAGGCGGCCAACGGCCCGGGTAATGCGCTCTCGCGGAAGCACCCGCAACAGCTGTGCGGCGGCGTAGGTGGCAACGGTCATTGTGCGGAACGGTAACAATGCGGGAAAGAGAGCGGTGCAGGAATGCTAGGCCTCGGGAAGGACGTCGGTCAACGCTCGGGTCAGGCGAACCTTCATGCGCCAGCGCGGTCCTCCCATCCAGCGAAGGAGCTCAGCCTTGACGCGACGCGCGACGCTCAGCGCGATCCGTGGCGCGACGCCAGGCCCGTCCCCCGCGCCCCACGTTTCTCCACGTCGTTGCGAGCGCGTCAACCGCGAAGCGCCGCTCCGCGCAAATGGGCCCGCGAGCGCGGGCAGACCGCGCCGCCCGTGCGCTCCATTCTGAAGCGCCGCTCCGGATACCGCGCTGCAACTTCGATCGACCCCTGCGAGGGCAGCAGAAAAGCGGAGCCGTTTCAAGTGCCTGCGCCCTGGCACGCCGCTCGCTGAGAAGGTCGCTGAAGAGCGCACAGGAGGCACGCGACAACGATGGAGATCAGGTTCTGGGGAGTTCGCGGGAGCATCGCTTCGCCTGGGCCGGAGACGGCGACGGTGGGCGGAAACACAAGCTGCGTGGAGGTTCGCTGCGGATCGTCGCGGATCATCCTCGATGCAGGGACAGGCGTACGCAAGCTCGGAGACGCCCTGCTCCGGGAAGGGTCGGTCGAGGCCACGGTGCTGCTCTCCCACCTGCACTGGGACCACATCCAGGGCTTGCCGTTCTTCGTGCCGGCGTACCTGCCGAGCTCGAAGCTGTCGATCGTGGGCAGCACGCACGGGGTCGGGACCCTCCGCGAGGCGCTCTCGGCGCAGATGGCAGCGCCGAGCTTCCCGGTCCGGCTGGACGAGCTGGGCGCGCAGCTCGCCCTGCGGGAGGCGCGGCCGGGAGAGGCGTTCGATGCCGGGGAGGTCCACGTGCGCATCGCCAAGCTCAACCACCCGGGCGGCGTCCTCGCCTACCGCCTCGAGCACGCAGGCCGCAGCCTCGTCTACGCGACCGACACCGAGCACTACGCCTGCGTCGATCCGGCGCTGCGCGCGCTCGCTGACGGCGCCGACGTGCTCATCTACGACGCGCAGTACACCCCGGAGGAGTACCGCGGCGACGCAGGGCGATCACGGGCCGGATGGGGGCACTCGACGTACATCGCGGGCGCCGAGATCGCGCGGGCGTGCGGCGCGCGGCAGCTCGTGCTCTTCCACCACGACCCGCAGCGGACGGACGCTGGCGTCGCCGAGATCGAGCGCCTCGCGCGCGAGCTCTTCCCTGCCTCGGTCGCCGCGCGCGAGGGGCTCTGCATCCACGTCGAGGCCCTCGATCGGGCCGCGTGATGACGCGGATGACGACAAGGGCGGCCCCCTCTATGCTGGATCTTGCTCCGTTATCCATGTCGCGCCTCTCGCTGCTCGTCGATCTCGCCTCCCTCCTCGCCCGGGAGGTCGACTTCGACGCCCTCCTCGGCACGGCGTGCGAGCGGCTCGCGAAGGCGCTCCGCGCCGACCGCGCGACGATATGGCTCGTCGACGCGGAGCGCGGCGATCTCGTGACGCGCGTCGCCCTGCTGCCCGAGCTCCCCGCGCTCAGGCAGCCGCTCGAGCGCGGCATCGCAGGGCATGTCGCCAGGACCGGCGAGGTCGTGCGCGTCGACGACGCCGCGCGCGATCCGCGCTTCGATCCGTCGGCCGACCGGGCGACGGGCTACACGACGCGCTCGATGCTCGTCGCGCCCATCCGCGAGGACGGCGTCGCGCCCATCCGCGGCGTCGTCCAGCTGCTGAACCGCGCGGGAGCGCCGTTCGACGAGGAGGACGAGCGCTACCTCGTCGCGCTCGCGACGCAGCTCGCCCGGGCGCTGATGCTGACGACGCTCCGCGCGGCCGAGGGCGGCGGGCCGGGGGTCGTGCTGCAGGGGCCGTTCAACCGGATCGTCGGCCGCAGCGAGCGGCTGGCCGCCGTGTACGAGAAGGTCCAGCTCGCGGCGCAGACCGACGCGACCGTGCTGCTCCGCGGGGAGACCGGCACCGGCAAGAGCCTGTTCGCGCGGGCGATCCACGTCAACTCGCGGCGACAGACGCGGCCCTTCGTCACCGTCGACTGCACGACGCTGCCGGCGCAGCTCGTCGAGAGCGAGCTCTTCGGCCACGAGCGCGGGGCGTTCACCGGCGCGGATCGGCGCGTGCCGGGCAAGGTGGAGCTCGCGGAGGGCGGCACGCTGTTCCTGGACGAGCTCGGGGACCTGCCGCTCGACATCCAGGGCAAGCTCCTCCGCTTCCTGCAGGATCGCTCCTTCGAGCGCGTCGGCGGTCGCCAGACGCTCCGCGCCGACGTGCGGGTCGTGTGCGCCACGCACTGCGACCTCGAGCGCCTCGTCGCCGAGGGGCGCTTCCGGAAGGATCTCTACTACCGCGCGCGCGTCGTCGAGATCGACTTGCCGGCCCTGCGCGAGCGCGGCCCCGAGGACGTCGAGACGCTGGCCCGCCACTTCGCGGACGTCTACGCGACGAGGTACGGAAGGCCCGCGCCGCGCTTCGATCTGGACGCGCTCCGCCACATCCGCGCCCATACCTGGCCGGGCAACGTGCGCGAGCTCGAGCACTGGGTCGAGAGCGCGATCGCCCTCGCGCCGGACGGCCGCATCTCCGCGGGGCACCTCCCGGCGCGCCGGCGTGAGGGCGCCCCGCCGCACGCCGACGCGGGCCGCGAGGGCGACGAGCAGGTCGCGCTGCCGCTCGGCCTCACCCTCGACGAGGTGACGCGGCGCTACGTCGAGGCGATGGTCCGCGCGTGCGAGGGGAACAAGACGGAAGCGGCGAAGCGGCTCGGCGTCGGCAGGAACACCCTGGCGCGCGCGCTCCGCACGAAGAACTGAGGCCGCGGCGCGCCTCCGGCCGCGCGGAGGCCTGCGCGGCGCGCGGCTCGGAGCGCCGGGAGACCCCGCATCACTCCGGGGTCACACGAAACGCCACGCCGATGCCGGCGACCGCCGCGACGTAGGAGGCTTGCCACGTCTGGACGGGGCCGACCTTCAGATGTGGGCGCGCCAGGACGACATGCAGCTCGAGGAAGCTGCGCAGCTCCACGGTTCGCCAGAGGCGCCAATCGGCGCCCCCGCGCGCGCCGGAGGTGAGTATCCAGGGGAGGTTGCCGTCGTCCTCCGGCTTCAGGTCACCTGCGAGCTCCGCGTTGGCGACGCCGGACTGCAAGAAATTGCACACGAAAACGCCATCCCGGTGCCTGCAGAGCGACAGGAGCCCGACGCAGACGCGGCTCACCGGCCCCAGGGGCGGGGCGCCGCTCGGATCGCTGCCCAGCGCCCAGAGCACGCGCGCCTCGACCGACATGGACACGTCGAGCCAGCGGAGGGTGGCGGCCACCGAGGGGCCGAACCCCGTCGCGGGCATCAAGCCGGACGCCAGCACGGTCGACGTGCTGAGCTCGCCTACCACGCGCGGCTCGCCTACCCCGCGCGGCTCGCCTACCGTGCGCGGCTCGCCGACCCCGCGCGGCTCCGAGACGCGCTGCGTGTCACCTGCGTACGCCCGAGCCGACAGAGCGAGGCTCAGCGCCACCATCAGGGCGATGCGATCCGTGTTCGTCACCGCGCGACCGTAGGAGAGCGCTACGGCGCGACGGAAGTCGAAGCGGGCGTGCTCGCGCAGAAACCGGCAAGCGTAGGCCATTGCGCCGAGCGGCGGCGTTTACCTCGTCTCGCTGTCTTTTCGACGCAGGACGCCGCCCGGTCGGCTCGACGCAGGACGCCGCCCGGTCGGCCGAGGGAGCTCCGCGGCGCCAGAGGGTGTCCTTCGTCCTGACGGCCTCGGAGGTCGCCGGAGCTTCCGACGCGCTAGCGCGCCCTGCGGCGCGCGGCCTCGCAGAGGGCCGAGCGGGTGGGGTCGCTGGGGAGCTCCGGCGGCAGCTTTTCCTCGCAGGCCACCTCGGGGCTCAGCGGGTCGAGCGCGGTGCCCGCCGAGAAGGCGCGATCCGCGTCGGCGCCGCCGTGGAGCAGGCCGTGCAGCGACCACCACCGGCCATGGCGGCTGTTCACGTCCTCCACCTGCTCGACGAGCGGCGCGGCGCTCGCCCGCTCGCCGGAGGCCAGCAGGGCGGCGGCGAGGAAGCAGCGCACCGCCGGCTCATGCGGCGCGAGCGCCTGCGCGCGGGCGTGCTGGACCGCGGCGGCGGCGTGGTGGCCGCGATCGTGGAGCAGCTGGCCGAGGCGCACCCGCTTGGCGACCTCCTGCCGGTGCGGCATGTCCCCGCCCGGCGCGAGGTCGGGCGGCACGTCGGCTGGCACCGTGGCGAGGTAGGCGCGCCAGCGCTTGTCCCAGGCCGCGAGGTCCGCGCCGGAGATCTCGGCGATCGCTCGCTCCAGGTCCGCGTCGCTGCTCGCGTCCTTGAGCCGGCGCAGGAGCTGCGGCAGCGCCGTGTCGCCCGCCTCCCTCGTCCAGTAACGGATGAAGCTCGCGACCTCGGCGAACACGATCGCCGCCTCCTCCGCGCTCGGGAGCATCGCGATCGAGGGGCCGATCTTGTCGAGCGGGCGCCCGAGGCCCTTCCGGATGCCGAGGACGGCGATCGCGTCCGCGGACGGCACGTCGTCCAGCGGGTCGGGCTCGCGCCAGCGGACCTCCTCGCGCTTGGCCACGCCCTCCTGGAGCCACAGCGGGGCGTTGTCGCGCGTCCCGCGCGAGAGCGCGAGGTGCGTTATCTCGTGCGCGAGCGTGTCCAGCCAGGGATAGCCGTTCGGCGTCGCGCGCGGGGAGAGCATCGTCACCCGCCCCCACTTGGCGATGGCGACGGTGCCCGTCGTCCGCGCCGCGTCCTCGGGCAGGCCCGTCATCGCGGAGAGCGTGAACTGATCCCGGACGAGATCGATCCGCAGCGGCCGGAGGAGCTCGACCCCGAGGTCCTTCGCGAGCACGTCGCGCGTCTTCGCGGCGACCTCGACGAGGAGCGGCACGAGCGCGCGATCCTCGTCGTCCTGGAGCCGCACCCAGACGCCGCGCGCCTCGTCGTTCACGATGACGGTCGCCGCGGTGGCGCGGGCGCAGCCGCGCGCGATGTCCCCGAGCGCCGCGCCCTCCGCCGTCGCCGCGAGATCGGGGCGCGCGAGGATCGCCGACGCGGCGTCGCAGTCGCCCTCGTAGATGGCGAGCCGGCCGCGCTCGATCGCGAGCGCGGGGTCGGCTGGATCCGCCCCCTTCAGGATGTCCCGCGCCGCCGGGGCGTCGATCTCCAGGATCGCGGCCCGCGCCCGCACGGCGCGATCGAGATCGCCGACCGTGATGCGGCCGGACGCCGTCGCCGACACGGTCGCGAGCGCGGCGAGGATCACCGCCCTGAGGCCGCGCCTCGCCATGGCCGTCGCCCTGCGCGGAGCCCTGGCCGGGACCGCTGCACCGTCGATGCGCCTCATTTCAGGAGCCCCTCCGCGTAGCGCTTGACCGCCTCTCTCAGCCGCGGATCCGAGGCGCCCCCGAGCCCATCGAGGACGCGCCGCCGGAACTCCTCGGGGCCCTTGTGCTTGTCCTTGTCCGGGATGTCGGCCTTCCTCGCCATGTTCCGCTCCCCTTCCGACTCGGCGTCGCCCTCCTGACCCTGGTCCTCGCTGCGCGACATCTCGAGCAGCCGCTGCGCGTCGCGCTGGCGCTCGTTGCCCTGCTCGCCGTCCCCCTCGGAGAGGGCGCGCTGCGCGTCGCGCATCGCCTCCTCGGCCTCGTCGAGGCGCTCCAGCATCTCCTCCGGCATGCGGCCGTCGCCGCGTTCGCCCCGCTTGCGCAGATCGCGCGCGCGATCGGCGAGCGAGCCCTCGCGCTGGCTCGACCTCGCGAGGCCCTCCCGCGCCCGCCCCGCCGCAGCCTGCCGCAGCCTGCGCAGCGCCTCCTCGGCCCAGGCGAGCTCCTCGGCGAGCGCCTGCTGCGCCTCGGCGGCCTCGCGGCCGGCCCGCTCCTCGGGGAAGAAGCCGCCGCCCTGCGCGCCGAGCCGCTTCGCCTCGCCCAGCGAGCGCATCGCGCCCTGGCCGCTCCGGACCGCCTCCTCGGGGCGGACCTGCTCCAGCGCGCCGGCCATCGCCTCGGCCTGCTCCCTGCCAGCCGCCGCCGCGGACTCGGCCGAGCCCGGCGCCCCGCCCGGCTGCGGCAGATCCCGCACCGCCTCGCGGATCGCCTCCGCGTGCCTCTTCGCCTCCTCGCGGAGCGCCGCGATGTCCTCGGGCCGCGACGCGCGCGTGAGCTCCTCGGCGACCGCGTTCACCTCGGCGGCGTGATCGCGCGCGAGCTCCTCGAGGTCCCGCTCGCTCTGCGCGACGCTCTCGTCGGCGCTCGAGGCCTCGCCGGGCTCGGGTCCGCGCGGCGCCCCGGACTCCACCCCGCCGCGGCCGCCGCCGCCGAACGAGGGCTCCGGCCGCCTGAGCCGCGCCGCGAGGTCGCGCGCCGCGAGCTCGGCGTGCATCCAGTCGCCGGCGCCGCGGGCGCGCGCGATCCTGCGCAGGTCGTTCGCGACGATCTCGCCGAGGTCGAGGCCGAGCTCGCCGATCTTGCTCAGCT
>JAICEP010000066.1 GCA_025924095.1 Sorangium sp. | reverse complement strand
CTCCTGCTCGCCAGGATCGCCAAGCAGGGCTGCTTCCTCGGCGACGATTACAGGAAGCCCAACCCGATCTCGAGCTCGTGGGCGGTCATGTCTTTGCTCGACTTCGTCAGGGCGAGCGGCGACCAGCGCATCGAGCAGACCGTCCTCCGCTGCGCCGACGACCTCGTGAAGCGGCAGTGGCGCAGGCCCGAGGACGCCTACCGCTACGGCCGCTGGCAGAGGTCGCTGTCGAGCAGCGGGAGCGGGTGGCTCGCCGAGGTGATGTCGGAGGTCTATCACCACTGCCGGCAGAAGGGCATGGCGGGCTGCGACCGGTACAAGGACGCGGTGGTCGCGGCGATCCGGCAGATCTTGCAATACACCTACGGTCCCGAGAACTCCTTCATGGTGAAGAACCCGCAGGCGGCCGCCGGCGGGGTGTTCTGGAGCGTCAGGGATCGCTACGTGCGCACCGACTCGGTGTGCCACGCGATGAACGCCTACCTCAACATGATCGGCGAGCTCGGCGACGGCCCGCTGCTCACGCTCCCCGAGCGGCCCCTCGCCGAGCGGATGGCGCTCGCGGCGGAGTCGGCGAGCGCGGGCGCCGCGGACGCCGGCCCCGCCGAGGAGGACGGCGAGGAGAGCGACGAGGCCGCAGCAGGTCAGTCCGGGCCGAAGGACGAGGCGCCGGACGATTGACGAACGCGCGCGCCGGCAGGGCGCGTGGCGCTCTGGACCACGCGACCGCGACCCCGCGTGCCTCTCCGGCCGAGCGCTGGAGGTCCCATGGATGAGCTCGCGGAGAGCACCATTCCTGTGGTCGAAACCGGACAGGGCCGGCGCGGGGGTGGTGTATAGAGATCCGGCGTGATCGACCCGACCGGGGGCACGGCAGGAGGTCAAGATGCCGATGAGCAATAGCGACGTGGACAGTGGGACCAGCGCTCTTCTCGGCGCGAACGAGGCCGGCGCGAACGAGGCCGGCGCGAACGAGGCCGGGGCGAAGGAAGCTCCTTGGGCGGGCCGCGCGGGCGCTGAAGGGGCGGCGGGGCGCATGAAGATGGCCACCGCGTCCTCCACGGCGAGCTCGACGGAGGTCGCGTTCGCCGAGACCCTGTCCGCGCTTCGCGCGAGCCTCGGCAGCGAGCCCGACCACCTTTTCCTGAGCTACACCGAGGGCCACGATCTCGGCGAGCTCGCGCGCGCCACGGCGGCGCTTCCGTCCTCGGTGCGGGTCCACGGATCGAGCTCCTGTCTCTCGGTGATGACCGCTGCCGGGGTCCACGGCGCGCCGGGCCCCGGCCTGGCGCTGTTCGGCATCGCGGACGCGCAAGGGGCCTACGGCGCCGCGGCCGAGCCGATCGGCGAGTCGCCGCGCGCCGCCGCCACCCGCGCGGCGCGCCGCGCGATGGAGGACGCCGGCCGGGCGGGCAAGCCGCCGACGCTGTTCTGGCTGACCGCGCCGCTCGGGGTGGAGGAGCAGGTCCTCTGCGGGATCGAGGATGCGGTCGGGGCCGATGTGCCGGTGTTCGGCGGCACGTCCGCGGCGGACTCGCTCGACGGGGCGCTGTCGCAGCTCGGGCGCGGGCAGGCGCACCGCGACGCGGTGCTGCTGTCGGCGTTGTACCCTTCCGGCGAGGTCGCCCATGCGTTCGGCTCCGGCTACACGCCGACCGAGCACCGGGGCTGGGTCACGCGCTCGGAGGGGCGGCGGGTGCCCGAGATCGACGGGCAGCCGGCGGCGGAGGTCTACAACCGCTGGACAGGCGGCATGTTCGCCGCGCAGCTCGGCGGCGGATCGATCGGTGCGGAGAGCGCCCTCAGCCCGCTCGGACGGCCTTCCGGCTGGGCCGGCAAGGTCCCCCAGTTCCTGCTCATCCATCCGAACGCGGTGGACAAGGACAACGCGCTGACCTTCGGCGTGCACATCAGCGAGGGGGATGAGCTCGTGCTCATGAAGGGGTCGAGAGGGGGCTTGCTCGATCGAATCCAGTCCGTGGCGGGCGCCGCGCTTGCGTCCGCGCGGCCCTCGTTCCAGCCGCAGGGCGCGCTGGTGATCTTCTGCGCCGGGTGCATGCTCGCGGTGCGCGACGACATCGGCCGCGTGGTCCAGGGGATGACCGCCGCGCTGGGGACGACGCCGTTCCTCGGCACGTTCACGTTCGGGGAACAGGGGTGCTTCGTCCGCGGCAAGAACCAGCACGCGAACCTGTCGATCGCTGTCGTCCTGTTCGGGGCATCGACGCAGAACGAGCAGTAAAGGGCGACGGCTGCCGCGCTCTCCAGGAGAACCCCGATGTCTCAGGTGAAGGTCTACGGTATCAAGGACAGGCTCAACCCGGTGAAGGAGACCCTCTCGCGGGTGATCCACGCCTGCGTCATGGAGGCGCTTCAGCTCCCGCAGGACAAGCGGGCGCACCGCTTCTTCCCGATGGAGCGCGAGGACATGCTGGCGCCGGGCGGGCGCACCGACGCCTACACGATCATCGAGATCTCGATGATGACCGGGCGCAGCGTGGAGACGAAGAAGAAGCTCGTGCGGCTCCTGTTCGACAGGATCCGGGACGAGGTCGGCATCGATCACCAGGACATCGAGATCTGCATCTCGGAGTCGCCGCCCCACGACTGGGGGTTCCGCGGCATGCACGGCGACGAGGTCAAGCTGAACTACAAGGTCAACCTCTAGTGTCCCGTCCCTCGACGTCGCGCCCGAGCCACGCGCGCGCGAGCTCGGCCACCCGCGCGTTCGCCGGCACCTGCTCGATGTAGCGGAGCCGCGCCGCCGCGTCGGGGATCTTCCGGGCGCGCTCCTCGACCGCGCGCCGCGCCTGCTCGATCGCGGCCCGCGCGAGCGCCACGTCCCCGCCGGCGAGGTGCGCCTCGGCGATCGCGAGGCGCAGCGGGATCTCGCTGTACCCCAGCGAGCCGCCGAGCGATTCGAGGCAGCGCAGCCCCTCCTCCGAGGCCTGCCGGGCGGCCTCCACGCGCCCTTCCCGGAGCAGCACCTGGAGGATCGTCCGGTGGACCAGCGGCCGGTAAAACCGGTCTCGCTGCAGGACCGCGAGCGCCTTCTCGGCCTCCTCGCGCGCCTCCGGGAGGCGGCCCCGCGCCATCAGGACCCGCGCCAGCGCGCCATGGGCCGGCCCCACGGTCGCCTCCATGGCGCCGATCTTGATAAGCTGGTTCGCGAGCTCCGTGATCTCCTCCAGGTGCTCCGGCGCGCAGCACTCCGAGAGGAGGATCATCAGCCAGACACGGACGCTGGAGAGCGTGAAAGCATCGTTGATGCGCAGCGTGCGCGCCAGACATTCGCGCAGCTTGCGCTCGGCCTCGGCGCGCTCCCCGAGCTCCGCCATCGAGAGCGCGGTCAAGCTCGCCGCGAACTCGCGCCAGCGCCACGGGCTCGCCTGGGCGAACGCCTCCTCCGCGCGCCGCGCGTCCTCGTACGCCTGCCAGGGGTCGTCCCCGAGGAGCCGCAGGAACGTGGAACGGCTGTAGCGCAGCTGCGCGTGCGCGAGCTGCTCGCTCTCGGGGACGCGCGTCGCGAGCTGCTCCAGGCGCGCCAGGAGGCGCAGCGAGAGATCGCGCATGCCCCAGTGGCTGAGGGCCGTGATCGCCGTCGCGACAGGCATGCAGCACGCCGCCTCGGCCCCGGGCTCGGGCTCGCTGCTCATGATCGCGTTCACGAGCGCCTCCATGTCGTCCGCCAGGCCGAGGTGGCCTGTCATCACGACCAGCCGGCCCACCGCCCTGTTCCACGCGACGCTGCCCCGCGGCAGCACCGACAGGGCCTCTTTTCCGATCTCCAGACCCACCTGCCAGTCCTCGCGCAGGAAGCACACGTCGAGCTTCATCCCGAGGAGCCGGCCCAGGATGTCGCCGCGCGGCCTGCAGGCCATGCCGCGCTCGACGCGCGAGAGCATCCCGTCGTAATCGTTGCTCCGGTACGATTGCTCGGCCGCACGCAGGTAATTCAGGGCGGCGCGCTCGAGATCCCCGCCGAGGTGCGCGTGCTCGGCCAGCACGATGGGGTCCGCCTCCCCCGCCTGCTCCAGGTGCGCCCCGGCGAGCCGGTGGCCGAGCATCCGGTCCTGCGCCGCCAGGAGGCCGTACGCGGCGTCGCGCACGAGGACGTGGCGAAACCGGTACTCCGTATCTCCGGGGAACCGGCTGCTCCACTGCACCTCCACCATCTCGGAGCGGACAAGGCTCTCCAGCCAGCGGTCCGCCCCGTCGCCGCCGTCCGACGCGCGCTCCTGCCCGAGCATGGCGAGCACGCCGCCGCGCCAGAACGTCTGTCCGAACACGCTCGCGCTGCAAAGCACCTTGCGCGCCTGCGGCTCGAGGCACGATAGCCTGGCCTGGAGCATCGCCAGCACCGTGGCGGGCTGCCCCTCGGTCTTGCCCTCGACCACCGCGCGGATCAGCTCCTCCAGGAACAGCGCATTGCCCGCGGCCTGCTCGACGATGCGCGCCATGAGGCCGGCCGAGACCTCGACGCCGAGCACCGTGGTCACGAGCCGCTCGGCCGCCTTCCTGGTCAGACCGGCGAGCGGGACCCGGTGCACGACCCGCCCCTGCCACAGCTTCGGAAAGACGTCGTGCACCTCGCGGCGCGCGAAGGCCAGCACGAAGAACGCCCGCTCTCGCAGATCGAGCAGGGCGGCGTCCACGAGCTTGACCGTGGCCGCGTCGCCCCAGTGCAGATCCTCCAGCACCAGGAGGCAGGGCCGCGCCGCGGCCTCCGCGCGCAGCAGATCCAGGAAGGCGCGGCGGATCTGCTCGCTCATGATCTTCGGGTCGCTGCGCGCGGCGCTCAGCGAGACGCTCGGCCGCTCGACGGCGATGCCGCACAGGGCCGCGATGAACTCGCTCACCCGCTCGGCGTCGGCCGGCGGAACGTGCTGGCCGACGCGCTTCCGGAGCTTGGCCTCCTGCTCCGCGGGAGGATCCCCGACCTGCACGTCGCAGAGGCGGCGGAGCGCCTCGCCGAGCAGGCCGTAAGGCGAGCCGGCGCTCATCGGCGCGCCGCTCGCGAACAGCACCTCGACGCCGGACGATCGGGCGCGGAGGCGCCGGAGCAGCTCGTGCCGCAGGCGCGATTTGCCCATGCCGGGCGCCGCGATCACGAGCGCGCCGGACGGCGTCGCCTCCTCGATGCACCCCTCGATCGCGCCGAGCAGCATCGAGAGCTCCTGCTCGCGGCCGACGCAGGGCGTCGGGCGGCCGAGCAGCGGGCGCGACTCGTCGACGCTCGCGCGCTCGCCGGTCAGCATCAGCTGCCCGCCCAGCGTCGTGACAAGGAAGCGCGACTCGATCAGCCTCGAGCTCAGCTCGTCCAGCCAGATCCCCGGCTCGAGCGCCGCGCTCTGGGGGTCGGGGTCGACCGCCACCGTCGGCTCCGCCCCGACGCGCAGCAACGCCACCGCCCGGTCGATGGCCTCTCCGGCGGGGACCCCGCCCTGGAGCAGCCCGCGGCCGGTGGTCAGCGCGATGCGGGCATCGGGCCAGTGCTGCTGCACCTCGAGGGCGCAGCGGGCGGCCGTCGAGACCTGATCCAGCGCGCTGTTGGACGGCGACACGATCACGACCAGCGAGCCGTCCGCCAGCCACTCGGCGCGGCCGCCGAGGCGCGCGAGCCGGAAGCGCAGGGCGTCGCGCGTCGGACGGGACCAGGTCTGCACCGTGGTGGGCGGCAGCGTCTCGCTGGGGTCGCCGGCGGCCCGCATGGCGAGGACGACGCTGAGCAGCTGCATCGCCTCGCCGGTGAGCACCCGGGGCGTGGGCACCGCCACGAGCGACGGCGCTGGCGCCTCGTCGTCCCCGTCCGGCAGCGCCAGGGCGGCGAGCTGCTCGCGGAGCGCCGCGGCGTCCGGGGGGCGCCGGTGCGGGTCCTTGTCCAGCATCCGCGCGAGGAGATCCGCCAGCGCGGGCGGCGTGTCCGGGCGGACCGAGGCGACCGTGGGGACGTCATCGAACAGGATCTTCGCGAGCACGCCCACCAGATCCCGGCCGGCGAACAGGTGCTTCCCGGTCAGGCACGCGAACAGGACGCACCCCAGGGCGAAGATGTCGGTGCTCGGTCCGATGTCGCGCTCGCCCCGCGCCTGCTCCGGCGCCATGTAGCCGGGCGTACCGACGAAGCGCCCGGTCCGCGTGAGCGTCATGCCGGCCACCGCCCAGCGCGCGATGCCGAAATCGAGCACCGTGACGCCGTCGACGCGCTCATCGCGCAAGAACAGGTTGCTCGGCTTGATGTCGCGGTGCACCACGCCCCGGCCGTGGGCGACGGCGAGCGCGTCGGCGACCCGCGTCAGCAGCGTCACGCACTCCGAGATGCGCAGCGGCCCGCGATCGAGGCGCTCGCCGAGGTCCTTCCCCGACAGCCACTCCATCGCGAGAAAGGGCCGACCGTCCTGGGCTCTTCCGTGCGCCAGGTACGCGACGATGGCGGGGTGCTCGAGATCGGACAGGAACCGCGCCTCCCGCAGGAAACGCTCGGTTTCATCCGAGTGCGCGGCGTCCGCGTGCAGGACCTTGAGCGCCACCGGCGCGCCGGTGGTCACGTCCCGGGCGCGAAATACCTCGCCCATGCCGCCCCTTCTGGCCAGCGTCTCGATCAGGAACCGACCCGCAACCAGAGAACCTTCGAGGAACGACACGGATCGAGCCCTCCACCACGACGGCCGCGCCGGGCGCGCAGCGTGACCGCCCGGTGCGCAGGCGAGGATACCCAACTGGACCGCTGGGCGGTTCGGTCTTTGCTTTGCCGGCTGAAACCGCGTTGCACCGCGGCGATCGGCGCATGGGTGGGCAGACTCAAGTACAGGTGTGCTGGTGAAGGCGTGCGCGCACGGGGCGAGCGCCGCGGCTCGCGCGGCTCAGCTCTCGCTCGCCTCCTCGTCGGGCCCGGCGATGCCGTGGCGCTTCATGAGCCGGTAGAGAGCGAAGCGGTTCTTCAGCCCCAGGATGCGCGCCGCGGTCGTCACGCTGCCCTGCGCCTCCACGAGCGCGGCCTCGATCTCGGGGCGCCCGAGCGAGCCGGAGTCGGACGGATTGGGCGAGTTCGACCTGCCTGGATCCGTCTTGGGGCCGGTCCGCGGCTCCGTCCTGGCGTCGCCCGGCTCCGGGCGGAGCACGGCGCAGAGATCGGGCGTGAGGGTGAGGAAGTTGTCGGGGCTCGACCCGAGGGCGATCCACATGTGCCGCTCCAGCTCGCGGAGGTGGTGCGTGTAGGGGTGGCGGAGGAGCGCCTCGATGAGCGCCGGCGCGATCCGCGGCTCGGCGAGCCTGTCGTCGCGGCGCTCGAAGAAGCGCTCGGTCAGGTCCGGGCTCTCCCGCGCGGCGGAGGCGAGCAGGTGCCGCAGGAGCAGCGGGATGTCCTCACGGCGCTCCGGGAGCCCGGGGACGCTCACGCTGATCAGGAAGCGCGCCACGAAGTCGTGCTTCAGCGACTCGACGGGGCGGTTCGTCGCCGCGATGACGCGCAGATCCGAGCGGCGCACGCGCGGCTCGCCGAGCCGCTGGTACTCGCCGTCGCGGTCGAGCACCCGCAGCAGGTGGGCCTGCAGGTGCGGCGGGAGCTCGCCGATCTCGTCGAGGAAGAGGGTGCCGCCGTCCGCCTCGCCGATGAGCCCGGAGCGCTCCGGGCTGCCGACGTTGGGGTAACCCCTGGCCGTCCCGAACAGCTCGGCGTCGACGAGCCCCTCGGGGAACGTCGCCGCGTTGCGCGCGACGAACACGCCCGCGCGGCGGCGGGAGAGCGCGTGAATGGCGCGCGCGGCGAGCTCTTTTCCCGCGCCGCTCTCGCCGCGCACGAGCACGTGGTTCCCGGACTGCGCCGCGAACGCGAGGGCGCCGCGCAGCGCCCACACGGGCGGGCTCTCCCCGACGATCCCGTGGGCGTCGGCGTCGCCGAACGAGAACCGCGGCGCTTCCCTGAGCGACTGGATCACCTCGAGGCTCCACCGCCGCCGCACAACGAACAGCACCAGGGCGTTGTGCAGCGTGAGCGTGTCGCCGGCCTTCACGAGGCCCTGAGCCGCGGGCATGCCGTTGATGAGGAGGGGGCAGCGCCCGATCGATCGGACCGCGAGCTGCCCTTCCTCGGTGGGCGTGAGCTCGAGCTGGAGGCGCGAGATCCGCGGCCCCTCCAGCGGCGGCATCATGGCCCAGCCCATCGGGCGCTGCCGGTGGAAGGCGAGGCGCGGCGCGCCGTCCTGCGACTGCGGCCCGCCGCGGCCGAGCACGCAGCGCTCGTCGACGAGCGCCGCCTCCCCCACGCGGGTCGGCTCCTCGCGCGACCAGGCGATGACCAGGTGGAAGAACTCCGGGGGCGGCTCCAGGTCGTTCCGGCCCCACAGGAGGCTTCGATCGGTCAATGTCGTGGAGGACGTCACGGAGCAGATTCCGGAACGTCATTTTAACACGGCGTGCGGACACCGACATCGGTAACCTTCCGGGACCGCGCCGGGGCTCGCGGGCAGCGGCTACGGATCGCGCTTGCCCTGGAGGACCTCACCCGCACCCGAGCCGCGCCGGCTCTGCTCTCGACGGCGCGCGCGCGCGCCCGGCGCGGGGGGCCGCCGGCTCCTCGCGGCGGGCTCCGTTCCTCTCGTGGCGGAGCGTCGATATCGTCTCGTAGACCGCCCGCCGGGCGCGGTTCAGCCCGCCGAGCGGACGGTGCGCCGGCAGCGCATGCCAGGGCGTGAACGAGAGGTTCTCCTCGAGCTCGGCCTGTCCCGGGGGATCGAGGCGCTGCGCCGGGATGATCATCGTCGCGACCTTGTAGAACGGCGACAGCTCCTCGCTCCAGCGGATCGTCGGGTCCTCGATGGGCGTCCTCTTCGGGTGGGCCTGGAGCTGCACGAGGAAGTCGAACATCCAGTCCCCCCGATCGAGCTGCCGCGCCACGGCCTGCTTGAGCGCGTCGTCGCCCGGCTCGACCTCGACCCGGGGTGAGCCGCAGGGCCGGGGGGCCACGGAGAACTTCATCGCCCGCTCGCCGAGCCGGAACGGCGTCTGGCTGAAGTAGCGGGTGTCCAGGGGGTTCTTCACCGGCTTGAGCAGGACGGAGAGGAAGTTCATGAGCTCGCGCAGGCGGAGGCGGGGCGGGCTGAGCGAGCAGAAGTACGAGAGGGGCTTTCCCGCGCTCGTGGCGGACATGAGCTCGACGTAGTCGGCGACGTTGCGCGAGAAGAACACGTCCGTGTTCCCCATCAGGAAATCCTGCGTCGTCGCGTCCTTCTCGCCGTCGAGGAGCTTCTCCCCCTCGACGCCGAGCAGCTTGATCGCCATGCAGCGGGAGTCCCGCTTCATGTCCGACTGGACGCGCGAGGAGGTCGACGAGAAGCGGACCCACGCCGGGTAGACGCGCGGCTCCCGGAAGACGCCGTGCCGGAGCTCGCTGGGCAAGCCGTCGTCGACGATGAAGTGGGCCTTCACGCAGCCGTGCGACTTCGGGTGCACGCCGCGGAGCGCCGGCGAGACGCCCGCGGGGTACGCGCGCTCGTAACTGCGCCTCATGATCTCGGTGATCTGTCGGATGCTGTCTTCCTCGCCGGGCGGCGGGTATTCCTCGTGGAGCTCGAGTGTCGTGTTCATGACCAAGATCCTCGACGTCGTTGGGTGTTTCAGGAAGGCTTGGCGACCGCGCGCTCACGCGCGGGGAGCGGCAGGGCGCTGCTCGCGGCTCTCACGCCGGACGCGACCTCCTGGCGCTTCCGGTGCTGCACCTCGTTGCGCATCTGGATGAGCCGAGAGAACGTGGTGACCCAGAAGGGGGCGCCCAGGGAGAGCATCCCGCACGAGAAGGCGAGCCCGGCCAGCCAGAACAGCGTGTCGCGGAGGAGCTGGAGCGAGGTCGGCGCGGGCGCGAGGAGATCGCCGCGGTACGCGCAGAACCGCTTGACGATCCAGCTCTCCTGCCAGCCGATGCCGACGTTCGCCTCGTCGAGGAGGGTCGCCGTCTTCTGCATCTCGAGCCCGAGCTCCCCGAGCGTTGTGTCGGGGAGCTCGTCCGGCGCGCGCTGCGTGGACGGGCGCTCGCCCAGGCGCGTCGCGGTGGTCATCACGGTGTCCGTCTGGGCGGCCACCTGCGCGCGCGCGGCGCCGTTCTGGTGGAGCCGGGCGAGCACCTGGAAGCCGTCGAAGTTGAAGAGGACGACCAGCATCATCGCGACGAGGAGGGTCAGCCGCCGGGCGCGCTGCTTGAACGTCTGGGACGCCGTGCCCTCGAGGGTGGGGAACCAGCGGCGCACGTACGCGGAGAAATGATCGAGCGTCGCGTAGCGCTTCGTCGCGCTGGAGCCGCCCTGGCCGCAGCTCACCCAGCGGCTGGGCAGCAGGAGCTCGCGGCCGTCCCCTTCGGCCGGCACCGAGGCGCCGGCGGCGATGGTGATCAGGTCGTCGGCGTCGATGTACTCGACGAGGAGCGCGAGCCGCTCGGGGGCCGAGCCGTACGCGAGCTCCGCGCTGCGCGCGTGCAGGACCGGATCGGCGAGCACCTCGTGCACGAAGCGCATCTCGCAGGCCTCGTTCCTGGCGAGCGCGTCGCGCGCCGGGCGCCCGGTCGCCGGGTCGACGACGTCAGGATCCTTGTGGAACGCGCGGAACCCGTGCATGAGCGACCGCAGCATGTGAGTGAGGACCCAGGAACGGTAACGTCCGACATTGACAATCACCTGCACGACCGCGCTCACGAACAGGCTCGCGGTGAGCATGATCATGGCGAATGCCAGTGCGGTTTCCAGGAGGGGGATCATCGCGCTGCTCCTTCTGTTCCGGTTCGGTCAAAGGGTCTTGAGGTGATCGAGGAGGGCCTCGCGGTCTTCCGGCGGGAGGTCGGCGCCGTGCGTGTGCCCCTCGTTGCCGTTGCCCGGGATCGGCTCGCCGCTGTCGTCGACGGTGCGGTAGAGGAAGAGCGCGCGATCTTCCTCCATCGGCTCGGTCGACACCCAGCCGACGTTCCGCTCGTCGAAGCGGCGGCTGCCGCGGTAGAACTGCTTCGGCCGGAACGCTCGCGCCTTCTCCGGGGCGAGCTTGCCGGGCGGCGCGGGCGGCTTGAGCAGGTCGGCCAGCGTGGGCACGGAGCCGTTGTGGAGGTAGGGGGCGCGCGCCCAGATGCCGTCGAGCGGACCGGCGAGGTACTCGCCCGCCTTCCTGACCGGGCGGAACGCGTCCTCTTCCCAGATCTGGCGCCGCTCGCCGTACGCGTTGAGCGCGTCGGCGGCCGGCTTCATGAACGCCCTGGAGCGCTCCGCGTCGGTCCCCGTGTCGATGCGGTCCATGTAATGGCTGCCCTCGACCTCGTGGACCGTCCGCTTCACCGGGTCGTACATCCCGTGGCACGAGGCGCAGTGCTCGGCGAAGACCGCGAGGCCGCGCGCGGCCCGCTCGGGCGCGGGCGCGGTGAAGGGGTAGCCCGGCACCGGGAGATCGCGATCGAGCCAGCGCCCGATCGCGTCGATGGTGTCCTTGTTGAGCGACATCGCGACGGCGCCGACGCCGATGGCCGACCCGCGATTGCGGGCCTTGGAGCTCGCCGTGTTGCCGTCGACGTGGTGCCATTCGCGGACCTCGGCGCGCTGGTTCCACAGCGAGGGGAAGTCGATCTGGGCTGCTGTCTTGTCGTCGGGCGCCTTGAGGACCTCGAACTTGACCGCGTTGAAGGGGTCGATGCGCCCCGGGCCGTTGTCGGCCCGGCCGTCCATCCAGTCGGTCGTCCCTGAGCTGCCCCGGTTCTTCAGCTCGACGAGGAGGATCCGGTAGAGCGCCTGCTCGCGGGCGGTGAGCGGGGCGGCCCCTTCCTCCTCGAGCGCGGCGTCGATCTCGTGGATGAGCCGATCGCCGGTCACGCGCTCGTCCTGGAAGGCGCGCGCGAAGAAGCGCTTGAATCCCTGCAGGTCGGCGGTGTGGTTCGGCATCCCGTCGACATAGACAGGCTCGCCGCTCATGTTCAGGTATTCGCCGCGGTGGCACCCCGAGCAGTTGATGGCGACGCGCTTCAGCGCGAAGCGGGCGCGCAGCAGCGGGATGTTGAGGGTGGAGTCGGCGAGGAAGAGCCCGCGGCCCACCGGGCGCGACTTGTAATAGGTGGTGTCGTCGGCGCCGAAGCCGAAGCGATCGTAGCCGCGCCCCTTGAACTCGTCGTCGAAGATCCTCGGCATGACGCGGTAGATCCAGTAGGGGACGCCGCCGCCGAACTCGGTGCCCGTGGCGCCGTACCGGAAGCGCCACACGATGTCCTGGGGGTCGATCTCCACGCCGGGCGCTGGCATCTCCTTTGGAATGGCTCCTTCCGAAGGGAGGTGGAGATCGACAGCGACGGTCTTTGCGAGCTGCCCTGGCCGGAAGACAAGGACGGTGAACAGCACGACAAAGGTCACGACGGGGATGCAGAAGGCGGCGCGGCTCGTGCTGAGCCAGCCTGCGGCGCCCATGACGAGCCCCCGGATCCGGGCGCCGCTCTCGCCGGCGCCCCGGGGCGCGACCTCGATCTCTCCAGGCTGCGGGGGCGAGCTGTCGATCAGGGTGCGGGACACCTGTTCGAATTGCCGGAGGGTCATCGGAGACATGCTGCTCGGAATGCTGCGATCGTCGTCGGTGGGCATCGCGGTGCTCTCCTTGGCGGGCGCGGGGCGAGCGCGGCGTCAGTCCCCTGCGGGACTGCGCCGGGCGATACGCCTCGGTCAGCAGGGGGCGTGGGCAGCGGGGGGCGCCACGCTGCGGGTCTGCATTGCCCCAAGCACGGGGTGGGCCACCGTATCTGGCGGCGAAAATTGCGGCGTTCGGTGGGGAATACAGGGGGTGCGAACGCACCGAGCGCACGTGCACGCACGCACGGGCGCGCACGCTCTGTTCGGAGAGCCGCTCCGGCTGGACCCTGCTCCAGGTTACCTCGACGTTGCCGATCGAGGTCGCCGAGCAACGTGAATCAGACGGCCTTCCTCGGCTTCCTCACCGCGCGGAGCTTGCCGGTCGCCGGATCGCCGCACCAGAGGCGGCCGCTCGCGTCCGCCCCGACGCCGGAGAGGCGCACGCCCTCCGGCAGCGCGAGCCGGTCCAGCACCTCGCCGCGCTGGGCGTCGACGCGGCGGAGCTCCGATGGGGCGCCGTCCTCGTCGCGCATCACGCCGTGCCAGAGATCGCCGTCCGTCCACGTGACCCCGGTGACGAACCTGTCGGAGACGAGCGTGCGGAGGACGGTCCCGCGCTCGGGATCGATCTTGAGGATCTGCTTCTGCCGGTAAATGCCCGCGTAGAGCGCGCCGTCGGCCCACGCGAGCCCGGTCACGGGCCTTGCGTCGAAGCCCGGGACCTCCCCCACGGCGGCCCCCGTCCCGGGATCGATCTTGCGGATCTTGCCGCCCCCGACGACCCACAGATGCCGCCCGTCGAACGCCACCCCGGCATCGGCGGGGGCCTTCAGACGACACGTCACCCGTCCCGTCTCCGGCTCCGCGGACATGAGATCTCCGCGATCCCCATGCGCGAACCACACGGCCTGTCCGTCGAACGTGACCCCATGAATCGAGTCCACCCCGTCAAACGTGCGCTCCGCGATGATCTCGGCCTGCCGTGCCGCCATGGTCCAGAACCTCCTTCGCCGCGCGCTCTTATCCGGGGAGCGCGAGCCCGAGCAGCAACATCTGTGACGCGATCGACAGCGCCGCTCGGGGCCTCGCGTAGCGCCGCGAGGGGCCGCTGCCGGTGACCTCGACCGCGCGCGCGAGCGCCAGATCCGAGAGCGCGCGCTGCACCGTGCGCGTGCTCTTGCGGAGGGCGGCGCCGATCGCCGCGGCGCTCCACGCGGCGCCGTCGGAGAGGAGCGCGCAGATCACGGAAGCGTTGCCCGGATCGAGCGGCGCGAGCAGGAACAGCTCGACCCCTCGGCCGAGCTCCCACCGGTACGCGTTCCCGCGCGCCTTCACGACCCCGACGTCGCCGAGCGCGGCGCGCAGGCGCCCCACCTCGACGCGCAGCCGCCGCCGGTGAGATTCGTTGGGCGTGCGCACGCCGAACGCCGCGCGCGCGAGATCGGCGCTCGCCACCGCGGCCGGGTGGGCGCGCGCGAGCGCCTCGATCATGGCGAACAGGACCGGCCGGCGCGAGAGGTCGGCGCGCGCGGCGCCGCCGTCGAGGACGCGGCGGCGGAGCGAGTCCACGACGACGCGTCCCGCGGCCGCGGCGACCAGGGCCTCGACGTCGGCGAGGCGCGCGAGCTCCTCGCGGCCGTCGCGGAGGATGCGCGCCACGGGCTCGTCGTGCGCGCGGAGGAAGCGCTCCGTCTCGGCGATGAGCTGCGGGTGTCCGCTCGTCCGCGCCCACGCCGCCGCCTGAGCTGCGGCGCGCCGCGCCGAGGACGCGCGCACGAGCCGCGCGTACAGCTCGGCGCGCGCCAGCGCCAGCGCGGCCCGGGTGAACACCGGCGCGTCGCCCGTGACCGTGGCCTCGGCGGCCGCGAGCGCCCGCTCCGCCTCAACGACGCGGCCATCGAGGAGCGCGGCCCGCGCGGCGCCCAGGCGGGCCCAGGCCGCGTTCGTGAGATCACCGACGCGCTCGAGGGCGTCGCCGGCCTCGACGAGCTCTCGCTCTGCCTCGCCGAGCTCCCGCTGCGCGAGCGCGATCTCCCCGAGGGCCGCGCTCGCCCGCGCCCGCTCGCGCTCCGCGCCCGCCGCCGCGAACGCCCGCGCGGCGCGCCCGAGGGCGACCCTGGCCTCCGGATAGGCCCCGATCTGCGCGAGCGCGATCCCGCGGAGCGCGAGCGCGTGGGGACCTCCGAACGGGCCGACCAGCTTCAGCGCGTCGAGCGCGTCCCCTGCCGCGAGCGCTCGGGCCGCCCGCGCGCGGAGCTCGACGGGAGCTTCGACGACCGCGTCCATCGCCGCAGCATCTCACGTGAAGCGGCGCGCGCCAACCGATCGCGACATCGATGTTGCTGTCGCGCCCGCCGGCGACGTGGTTATTTCGAAGCGTCGGCGGCGGAGCGCCGCGCGCACCGCCGGCAGGAGGAGAAGAGTCCCATGTGCCCTGCGTGCCTCGCGTCCCTCGGGTTGGTCCTCGCCAAGGCGGCATCGGCCGGCGCCGTGACCGCGATCGTCGTCAAGAAGCTCCGGAGCATGAAGGTCACCGGCTCGCCCGCCTCGAAGGGAGCGAGCCGATGAGCCGCGCCAGGGTGGTTTCGAGGGAGGAGTGGCTGGCGGCGCGCCTCGCGCTGCTGGAGAGAGAGAAGGAGCACGACCGGCGGCGTGACGCGCTGAGCGCCGCGCGCCGCGAGCTGCCGTGGGTGAAGGTCGAGAAGGCGTATGTGTTCGACGGCCCTTCGGGCAAGGCGACGCTGCGCGAGCTCTTCGGCGCGCGCCGGCAGCTCATCGTCTACCATTTCATGTTCCACCCGAGCTGGGACGAGGGCTGCAAGAGCTGCTCGTACGTGGTGGACAACATCCAGGGTGGCCATGTCCACCTCGCGGCCCGCGACACGGCGTACTGCGTCGTCTCCCGCGCGCCGCTCGCCAAGATCGAGGCGTTCAAGGCGCGCATGGGCTGGACGTTCCCGTGGGTCTCCTCGAACGAGACGGATTTCAATTTCGACTATCGCGTCTCGTTCCGGGAGGAGGAGCGCGCTCGGGGCGACATCGACTACAACTTCCAGAAGTCGAGCTTCCCCCAGCCCGAGGCTCCGGGGGTGAGCGTGTTCGCCCGCGAAGGCGACGAGGTGTTCCACACCTACTCGACCTATGCGCGCGGGCTCGATGTCCTGATGGGCACCTACAACTATCTCGATCTCACGCCGCTGGGCCGGGACGAGGCCGGGCTCCCTTTCACGATGTCGTGGGTCCGCCACCACGACAGGTACGACGCGACGTGAGATGTCGAGCCAGGCATGCCGGGTGTTCCGGAACGCCGTGCCCGGCGCTCAGGAGGCCCTGTCGGGCGCTCCCGGGATCATCTCGAACGCTTCCGAGGGCAGGTGAGAGAGCTCATTTCGTCCAGATCGTCGCCAGATCGAGCTCCACCGCGTCGAACGGCTCGGCCCTCACCTTCGCGTCCTCTTCGTAGGTCTCGAGCAGCACCCACCGCCCGCCCTCGAGTCGGTACACCTCGAGCGTCCGCAGCAAGGGGCTGAGCAGCCACACGTGCCCGACGGCTTCGCGCCGGTAGATCCGCATCTTCTTGCCCCGGTCGACGCGCTCGGTACGCGGCGAGATCACCTCGCAGACCCAGTCCGGAGGGACGTCGTAGTGCGCCGGCGTGTCCTCGTCGCCGAGGGCGTCCGGCATGCGGTCCCGCTTCCACCCGGCGAGATCGGGCACCACCTTGTCGGGTCGCGGGCCGAGGTGGAGCTCCGGCTCGTCCAGGAGCACCCAGCCGCCGGGCCCGCCGTCGCCGAGGTCGAAGGCGCTGCCGAGCTTCATCGTGAGGCGCGACGCGCTCCGCGTGTGGGGACGGCCGGGCCGCGGAAATGTGAAGAGCTCCCCGTCGAGGATCTCTGCCACGCTCTCGGGCGGCACCGCCTCGAATGCTGCCTCGACCTCCGGCGCGTTGCGAGCAGGATCCAGGTTGTGGGGCAGCACGCCGGTGCTCATGGCCGACCCTACCACGAGAGCGCGGTCCCAGCCGGCGCGAGCGCCTGTTCCCGCGAGCTATCCAGGTCGAGCTCGTGCGTCAGGCTCCTGATCCGGGCACCCGGCGAGGACGCCGGTGCGCCGGCCGTCGTCGGAGGCGGCGCGTGGGTGGGGGTCGACCTCGGTGCGGTCCGGCTTCGTCAGCTCGTCAGCCCGCGCGACCATGCCGTCACGCCATCAGATG
>JAICEP010000065.1 GCA_025924095.1 Sorangium sp. | reverse complement strand
GCGACGGGCTGCTCGCGACGATCGATGAGCTCCTCGCCGGCCGAACGATCGAGTCGCTCCTCGACGCGCCCACGGTGTCCGACCCGGATCTCCAAACCTGCCTTCAGCTGCTCGCCGAGCTCAAGGTGCCGGCCTATTTCGTCGAGCCGGGCCTGTACTCGTACGTCGTGCTCAAGGCGGTTCATCTCTCGCTATTGCAGGGGAATTGTCGCTCGTCTGCGGACATCTTCGTCACATTCGGGTTCTTTCTCTCTGGCAGCCTGGCCCGCTACGCGGAGAGCGTCCGTTTCGGCAAGCTCGCCCTCGATCTCACCGAGAGGTTCGGCGCGACGAGCGCCTCTCACAGGGTCTTCTATGTGCTCGGGTACCTGATGCCCTACGGGGAGCCCTTGCGCGCGGCGCTCACCTATTTCGAGCGCGCCAAGCAGCTCGGCCTCGAGTGCGGGGATCTCGTCCACGGCTCCGCGGCGACCGGGGAGCTCGCCGCCGCGACGCTCCGCGTGGGCGAGCCGCTCGACAGGGTTCGCGACGAGATCCAGCGCGGTTTCGTGGTCACGCGGCGCACGCAGGTCGTGCTGGCCAGCGAGATGCTCACGCTCCTGCAGCAGGTCGTCGCCTGCCTGGAGGGCCGCACGGCGTCGCCCACGTCGCTCAGCGACGGCGTGGTGGAGGAGGAGGCCTGGGTCGCGCGCCTCGCCAGCCTCGGGATGAACCACCTCCGGTTCTACCATCTCCTCACCAAGATGCAGCTATCGCTCCTCCATGGGGACGCCGCTGGGGCGTTCGCCATGATCGAGGCCGCAGAGCAGTTGCGCACGGGCGCGTTCGGGCAGCACTGGCCGACGGAGCTCCCGTTCTACGCGGGGCTCATCCTCGCGGCGGTCTATCCCACGGCGCCCGCGGAGGAGCAGCCGCGCTTGCGCGAGGCGCTGGCCCGCCAGCAAGAGCGACTCGCGATCTTCGCGGACGCCTGTCCGGCGAACGCGCGGCACCAGCAGAGGCTCGTCGCCGCGGAGGTCGCCCGGATCGAGGGCCGCCCCTCCGAGGCGATCGACGCCTATGAGCAGGCCATCCAGCTCTCGCGCCAGCATGGCTTTCCTCATCACGAGGCGCTGGCCAACGAGCTCTGTGCCGGGTTCTTCATGGCGCGCGGGCAGACCAGGGTCGCTCACGTCTACGTGTCCGAGGCGCTCGGCGGCTACGCGCGCTGGGGCGCCGTTGTGAAGGTCGCCCAGCTCAGGGAGCGGTACCCCTCCATGGTCCCGGCCCCGGTGATGCTGCCGCTGAGCGCGTCGGCCGTGACGGCGGAGAGCACGACGAACGGGACGACCGGCGCCCAGCTGCTCGACGTCACCGCCGCCCTCCGCGCGGCGCAGGCCATCGCCAGCGAGATCGTGCTGAGCAGGGTGGTTCATCGGGTCATGCGCATCGTGCTGGCGAACGCCGGAGCCGAGCGCGGCTTCTTGATCCTGAATCAAGGCGCCGATCTGCGGGTGGAGGCGTTCCTGCAGGTCGGCCCGGACACCGTGCAGGTGGGGCTCAACACCCCGCTCGAGTCGCGCGCGGATCTGGCGCAATCCGTGGTCCAGCTCGTCGCCCGCACGCTCGATCCGGTGGTGCTGAGCGACGCCCGGTACGACCTCCGGTTCGCCGGCGACCCCTACGTCATCGCCGCCCAGCCGAGGTCCCTCTTGTGCATCCCGCTGACGCACCAGGGGCGGCTGCGGGGCGTCCTCTACCTGGAGAACAACGTCGCCCAGGCCGCCTTCACCGAAGGCCGGATCGAGCTCTTGCAGATGCTCTGCGCTCAGGCGGCGATCGCCGTGGAAAACTCGCTGCTCTATGCCCATGTTCAGGAGGTGAGCGCGCAGCTCCAGGAGGCGAACCGAGGTCTGGAGAAGGAGGTCGCCGAGCGCACGGAGGAGCTGCGCGCCGCCAATCAGCACCTGCAGCATCAGACGGAGCAGCTCCACGTCGCCAATGGGCGCTTGCAGCACGAGCTGGCGGAGCGGGAGAAGGCCGAGCGTTCGCGCGCTGCCTTGCAGGGAGAGGTCATCCGCATGCAGAGCGATCTGCTGGAGGAGCTGTCCACGCCCCTCATCCCGATCACGAAACAGCTCATGGTGCTGCCCCTGATCGGCACGGTGGACAGGCGGCGCGCCGAGCGGATGCTGCACACGATCTTGCAAGGCGTCGAGCGCCACCAGGCGCGCGTCGTGATCATCGACGTCACGGGGCTGAAGCAGATCGACGTTCAGGTCGCCGAGACGCTGATCCGCGCCACGTCGGCGCTTCGCCTGCTCGGCGCGGAGGCGGTCATCACGGGGATGCGGCCGGAGGTGGCGCGGCTGCTCGTGGAGCTCGGCGTGGATCTGAGCCGCGTGGAGACCCGCGGCACGCTGCAGAGCGGGATCGCGCGCGCGATCGGGGGCCTCGGGCGGCGCAGCTGAGCGGGGAAGTCAGGTCACGGGTGGTCGCTCGGGTCGGCCGGGTCGGTGTGATGGTCCTCCTCATCGCCGTCCCGGAAGCCATCCTCATCGCGGTCGAGGCCGATGCGCACCCCTGAACCGGGCGGTACACAGGTGTACGTCAGCTCCCTGTCTGCGGCGAGCGAGAGCTGCCGGAGCAGCGCATCGGCGATCGGCGGGAGGGCCACGCGATTGCTGATGAACTTGCCGTCACGGTAGAGGAAGCCGAGGTCGGCGTGGAGGACGCGCGCCTTGGCCACCAGATCGCACTCGCCGATGTCCGCCCGCGCGATCAGGAGGTCGATGCGCGGCCCGACCGCCGCCGCGTTGCTGCTCGTGAGCGTCACCTGCTGGCCCACGATCGGCGCCATGTTGCTGGCGAAGACGAGCAGGTAGGCCTCCACGGCCCGGCGCAGGGGGTTGCCGGGCGGGCCGTCCGGGAAGGCGCCCGAGGCGAACCCGAACGGGCTCGCCTGGCTGAAGCCGAGGTTCGTGTGGAAGCGGAACATCGTGTCCGTGCCTCCGTCATGCACGAACCCGAAGCCGCGGACCTGATCGCCCATGTGCTCGTGATCGATGGCGTTGAAGTTCGGGTGAGGCGCGAAGCCGAACATCCCGACCTTCTGGTAGAGATTGCGGAGGTGGGGGATCTTGAACCCCTCTGTCGCTGCGTCGAAGTTCCGCCGGCCGTCGGTCCCGAAGAAGCCCGGGATGGCGACGCCGAACTCGGCGTTGGCCGTGGGGTCGAGGACGTGGCAGCGGGAGCAGGGGAACTCTCCGGGCTCCGAGGGCGAGTTCTCGAAGAAGTCCCGGCCGATGTCCTGCTCCGGCGTGAGGGAGTTGTCCAGGGCGCGGATCGGGTTCGGCGGATAGGTGATCTGCAGGGCGAAGTCGGTGAACGCCTGCATGTCCTCGTCGGGGATGGGCTCGCTCCGCCCGAGGAGGCCCGTGAAGGCCACGTTGAACTCCTTGAACGCGGTGTCCTCGTCGAAGATGCCGCTGTCCGGCTGGACGCTGGGCCCGTCATCGCCGCCGGTGCGGTCGCCCCGCCAGTGCATCGGGCCGTGGTTGGCGAGCCCGCGGAGGCTCTGCGTCGTCATCGGGCCCTTCATGGAGTGGAAATCGTCGTTGAACCCGAAGTCCGACGGCCTGAGCACGAACAGCCCTTCATCGGTCCTCACGACGTCGTCCGGGTTGCCGAGGTTCCACGCGAGGCTGTCGAAATCGCCGAAGACGTGGCAGCTCCCGCACGACGAGTCGCCGTGGCTCGAGCTGAAGGCGGCGTCGTAGAGGAAGCGGCGGCCGCGGACGATGCTCTCCGGCTCGGGGCTATACATCGGGACGTGCGCCACCTCGGTGTTCGTCGTCGTGTTGATCACCGAGATGGAGTTGTCGAACCGGGTGAGCACGTAGAGCTTCTTGCGTGGCTCGTCCAGGACCAGGCCCGTCGGACCTCCGCCGCTCACGGGGATCTGGTTCGCCGCGCTCGGGACGAACGTGTCGCTCTCGAGCTGGGCGGTGCTGAAGACACCGATCTTGCTCGATCCGAAGGCCGAGACATACAGCTTGGCGCCGTTCTTTGTGATCGCCATCCCGAGCGGCGTGGCGAGGCTCTTCGCGTTCTCGGCGTTCGGGAGCGGGGCGCAGCACGCGCTGTAATCGATGTGCTTGTTCAGGTGGCGCGGCGCGACGCCGGCGCCGCTGAGGACGGTGATCCGGCTCTCGTGCAGGTGTCCCCGCACGGTCTGTCCGCCGAAGATGCCGGGCCCCTCGAAGCGCTTCTCGTTCAACGCCTCGGTGTTTGTGACGTAGATCTTCCCGTTCACCGGGTTGACGGCCATGTTGTAGAGGATGGTGCCGACGCCCTGGAAGTAGCCGGCGGGGCCGGCGACCTTCGCGGGAGGGTTGGCCATCGCATCGATGACGAAGACGTCCTTGTCGGGCAGGGAGAACTTCACCTTGTCGTCCCACACCCGGCCGAGCTCATCGACCCAGTGGGTCCCGTCGAACTTGGCGATGAGGCCGCTCTCGGGGCGCGGGACGCCCTCGAAGTTCGTGGCGGGTCCGGGGATGCCGCCGGCGGCTTCACCGCCGTCGGGGACGTGGTTCTCGTGGATGCTCGTTGTGCGGTTCCCCGAGTGGAATGCCGCGGCGTACACCCGCTTGCCGTCGGGCGTCACCTCCAGCGCGCGAGGCGTGTCGCCGAAGAGCGCGACGATGCTCAGGGGATCGCCGCCGAGCGCGCTGCCGAGGTTGCCGGCGTCGAAGACCCAGACGTCAGCGCGGCCCACGCCGGGGGTCGTGAGCTGCGGATCGTTCGGGCTGTTCTGGCCGCGGTGCGCCGTCGTGATGAAGGCGCGGCGCCGGCCCGGGCCGGCGAAGACGATGTCGCGGGGCTCGTCGCCGACGAGCAGGGTGCGGACGACGCGGCTCCTCGGCGGGTTCTTGACGTTCACGACGCTGACGCTGTCCGAGAGGTGATTGACCACCCAGACCTCATGGTTATTGCGCGCGGCGACGGCCACCGGCTCGAGGCCGACGGACACCGACGCGCGATGCGTGAGGCCATGCGGACCGACGTCGAAGATCTCGAGGCGATTGTCAGGCGTGTTGACCGCGAAGAGCCGCGATCTGTCGGGCGAGAGCGCCAGCGGGCGAACCTGTCCGCTCTCGAAGAGCGTGAACGATCGCGGCGCGCTCTCGATGCGCTCCTGACTGCTTGCGATGGCCGGAGCGTCGGCGGCCGAGTCAAGCTCGGTGTCATCCTGAGAGGGCGAGCAGGAAGAGATCAAACAGGCCGTGCACAGGTAGGCGACTCTTCTCATGGGGCATCTCCTTGAATATCGGGCATGATGTTTCGCTGACCGATCGTAGGGATGGGAAAGGGCATCGTTATGATGTACAAGCTCCGGCGCGATGGGCATCGGGTGCGCCGGACAACGGCTGCCATGTCGAATGCAGCCTCGCAGCGGCAAGCTGAGTTGTTACCCGGGAGAGCATTCTATGAGAATGCAACAATGAAATAATTTGCGCTCGAGATGACGACGATGTGCGCGGCTGTGCGGGGCTGGCGACCGCCCCTTGGAGCCCTGATACCGCCGGCTGGTCGTTCGGCTGCACCGCGAACTCGGCGCGGCGAGCCGGCGCGCTCGGCGCCCGCACGCGTGCGCGCAGGGCGTTGGGCGCATTCGCCCCCCCGCGCAGCGGCTTCCTTAATTCCCCTTGATTGTAATCCCGCCCAACTTAGATCTAACAGTCTAGCACGAGCGTGACGAATCTAAAAGGCGGCGATTCAATGCAAGACGGCGGCGCGGCAGCGGCGCGGCAGCGCCCGAGCCAGGTTGGCAGCGCGGCGTGGGTCGCGTGACAGCGGCTATCCAGCCTCGGTCGGGTGACGGCGATGCCCTCGCCGACGCGCCGCGGCTCCAGCCAGCCGCGGCGCGTTCTCGTCGAGGGGCTACCAGAGCTGGTGAACGGCAGGCCGCAGCCGGCGATCGTAGATCTCGCGGATCTTCGCCATGGTCTCCTGCGGCAGGGCGGGCAGGTCTGCCGCGCTCGCGTTCTGGTCCACCTGATCAGGGCGCTTCGCGCCCGGGATCACGCACGTGACCGCGTCCTGCATGAGGATCCAGCGCATCGTCCACGCGCCCATGCTCACGCCGGCAGGCACGAGCGAGCGGAGCTCGTCGACCACCTCGAGGCCCAGATTGTAGTCGACCCCCGAGAACGTCTCGCCCTTGTCGAACGCGGCGCCCTCACGGTTGAAGTTGCGGTGATCGTCGGCCGCGAACTTCGTCGCGGCGCTCATCTTCCCGGTGAGCAGCCCCGAGGAGAGCGGCAGCCGCGCCAGGACCCCGACCTGCCGGCGCTTCGCCTCGACGAAGAAGAGGTCGGCCGGGCGCTGCCGGAGGACATTGTAGATGATCTGCACCGACTGCACACCGGGGTATTCGATGGCCTTGAGCGCCTCTTCCACCCGCTCGACGCTGACCCCGTAGAAACGGATCTTGCCCGCCTTCACCAGCCGATCGAGGGCGTCGAACACCTCGGGCCGATAGTAGACGTCCGTCGGCGGGCAGTGCAGCTGGAGAAGGTCGAGCGCGTCCGTCTCGAGGTTCTTCAGGCTGCGCTCGACGAACGCCGTGAGGTTCTCCTCGTTGTAGCCGGCCGCGTTGTGCGGGCTCAGCCGCCGGCCCGCCTTCGTCGCGATGACGATCTCCTCGCGCCGCTCCCGCCGGAGGCGCGCGAGCAGCCGCTCGCTCCGGCCATCGCCGTACGCGTCCGCGGTGTCGAAGAAGTTCACGCCGCGATCGACGGCCCGGTGCAGCGCCGCGAGCGACTCCGTGTCGTCGACGTCGCCCCAGGTGCCCCCGATCGCCCAGGCGCCGAAGCTCACCGAGGAGACACGGAGACCCGTCCTGCCAAGTGGTCGATATTCCATGGCGGCGCATACAACCAGATTTCATCGACCACGGCGAGCGCCGTGGGCACGCTCAGGCGGGCTCGACCCCGCGGCGGCGGTGCGCGCGCTTGCTGCGCTCGACGAGCGCGACGAGCTCCTCCCGCGTGACCCCGAGCCGCGCCGCGGTCCGATGCGCGAGCGACGTCCGGGCGACCCCGTCCACGAACTGGTACGTCGGCCACTGCTGCTCGTCGAGCTCGACCTGCAGGAACACGAGCCGATCGACCGGCCGGTCCCGCTCGAGCCGCGCCGCGAGCTCCAGGAAATGGGTCGTGATGAAGGCCTGAGGGCGGAGCTCCGCGAGGAGCGAGATCACGAGCTGGAAGATCTCCTCTCCTTCCGACGGGTTCGTGCCAGAGCAGAGCTCGTCGAGCACCACCATGTCGCCGACCTGCATCGCCTCGAAGAGCGACCGGATGCGCAGGAGCTCCATCCCGAGTCGGCCCTCGCTCTGGTCGGCCTGCGCCTGCTCGATCAGCGACACGAAGAGCCCGTGGCACGGCGACAGACGGGCCTCCGCGGCCGGCACGAAGAAGCCCGCCTGCCCGAGCATCTGGGTGAGCGAGAGCGCCTCGAGCAGCCGCGTCTTTCCCCCCGAGTTCGGCCCGGTCACGATGACGATCGCGTCGTGAGGGTCGGTCGCGATGTCGCACGCGACGACGCGCGACGAGCTCGCGAGCAGGATCGGATTGAAGAGCCCCTTGAGCGCCCGCCCGGGGGCCTCGTCGCGCGCGCCGATCGGCCGGGCCAGCTCGGGGCCGCTTGGCCAGGCGAGCTCGGGCAGGCAGACGGAGAGCCCGGCCGCGCGGGCGCGCTCGCGCAGCGCGAGGCCGGCGAGGTAGAACTCGAGATCTCCGAGCAGCTGGATGAGCGCGACGAGATCGTCCTCGATGCCCTCGAATACGCTGTTGACGTAGCGGATGAGCAGCTCGTCGTCGCTGAACCGGTATCCCCGCCAGAGCATCACGAGCCTCGTGAAGACGCGCCCGATCGGCGACTTGTAGAAGCGGTTCTCGCTGTTCTCGCGGATCGACAGGGCGCGGAGGTCGCGGACGTGGCCGTCGGAGCCGACGCGGATCCGGACATCCAGCGTCGCGAGCTCCTCGTCGTACGCGAGCAGGTCCGCGAGGCGGCGGTACCCCTCGGTCTCGCGCACGGCCGCGCCGAACGCGGAGAGCCGCGCGAGGCCGGAGCGGGCGCCCGCGAAGCCGTCGGCGAGCGCGTCGAACGCCTCCTTCGCGGCGACGAGGATGTCCAGCCGGCGCCGGCTGCCCTCACGGCGAGAGATGGAGATCGTCTCCAGCTGGCCCACCCAGCGGCGCAGCGTCGCGTAGGCGCGCGCGAGATCGCGGCGCTGCGCCTCCGAGCCGGTGAGCTCGCGGAAGATCTCGCGCCGGAGCTCGACGGTATCGCGGTCGCTCGGCGGCCGGGAGAGCGCGCGGCCGAGCAGCGCAGGGCTCGGGATGTAGGTGCGCCCCTCGCTCGTGAAGTGGAGGCAGCCCACGATGAGCTCCTGCAGGAAGACGTGCTGCGCGAAGCGGGCCGGGTCCCAGGTCGACGCGGGCAGCGACGCGGAATCGATGTGCCGGTCGAACGCCCCGCCGGGCGCGCCGCCCGCGAACGCGAACGTCAGCGACTCCTTGACGGCCCGCGCGTCGACCCGGAGCGCCGGCCGGTGCGAGAGGAGGTCGGGCGCGGAGCGCTGCCCGGGCGGGGCATCTGGCAGGACGGGTTCCGGCGACGCCGCGCTCACGAGCTCGAGCCTACGCGGTGTCAGGCCGGCGCGCTCGTCCGGTGTCCGGTGCCGCCTCTGCGCGGTGGCCAGGGAAGGTCTCGGCATGGTCGTCCCGACACGCGCGCCGCGCGGTTGTTCCCGAGCGGCCGGGAGCGACCGCGTTCATGGCACGAGGCCTGCCTCGGTGAGCGGTCGGAGATGCACCATGAGCTATCGCTGCACGATGAGCAGAATACGTTGGTTCTCCGGCCCAACCGTCCTCGCGCTCGCCCTCGTCGGCACGGCCTGCAGGAGCGAGAGCGAGAGAGCGGAGGGAGCGGTCCGCGAGCCGGGGGACCAGACAACGGGCGACAGGAGCGCGCCGCCCGAAGGCCAGACTCAGAAGCCGGGCCAGGAGGCGCGCGAGCAGGCCGAGAGCGCGAGTGAGAAGGCCGAGCAGCTCGCCCAGAAGGGCCAGGAGCTCGGCCAGGAGGCGCGCGAGCAGGCCGAGCGCGTGGGTGAGAAGGCTGAGCAGCTCGCCGAGCAAGGGCGCGAGGTGGGCCGCGAGGTCAACGACAAGATGAACCGGGCCGGCGAGCAGACCGGCGCCCTCAAGGACGACCGGGGCTCAGGCGCGCGCGACCAGGCCGCGCCACCCGCGGCTCCCAAGGATCAGCGCGCGCAGCAAGGCCGAGAAGCGCAGGGCGCGCAGCAAGGCCGAGAAGCGCAGGGCGCGCAGCAAGGCCGGGAGGCGCAGGGCGCGCAGCAAGGCCGGGAGGCGCAGGGCCAGGCCGGCGGCGCCAAGGACAAAGATCAGGCTGGAAGCACCGCCGCGAGCACGCGCGATGTCTGGACGCAGGCGGCAAAGGACAACGATTATAAGGTCAGCTTCAGCCGCGACGGTGCAGTCGTCGCCACCAAGGAGGCGAAGGGCACGGGCGAGCGCCCGCCCGACGAGACGCTCCGGAACGCGGTGGGCGGCAAGCTCGCTGGTAGCGACCATGAAGGAGTGAAGAAGCTGACCGTGACGGTGCGCGACGGGGTGGTCACCCTGCAGGGCAATGTCTCGAGCATGAAGGAGGCGACCGAGGCGGTGAAGGAGGCCCTGGAGGCCGATGGCGTCACAAAGGTGATCTCCTACATCCGTCACGGGTCATGACCGTGACCTCTTCTCCAGCTGCCGTCAGGGCGGCGCGGCACCCGTCAGCGCGCTAGGGAGTGCCTCCGGCCGTGGATGGCCGGCTGGGCCCGGTAGCGAAGTTCGTGGGCCGCAGCTTGACGGAACGCTCGACCGCCTCCGCAGCGGTGAGCGTCAGCATGATCGTCTCATCGAAGCAGTCGGACCTCGACACGACCACGACCTGCGTGCCCACGGGCAGCTCGGTCTTGAGCGGCGTCTTGCCGAGCATCGTTCCCTTCCAGCTCACGGTGGCGTCGGGCGGGTCGCTCGCGATCACCACGCTCACCTTGGGGCCTGCGTCGGGCTTCTTCTCGACAGCCCCCCCAACCTCCGCGGCGCGCGCAGCGGCGGCCGCCACCGGAGGCTCGGCCACGGGCGCGCGCTTGCTCGCGACATGCAGCGCGCCACCGGCCACCGCGATAAGCGCGGCCAGGCCGGTCGCTCCGATCAGGTAGCTGCGCCTCGAGGTCGATGCGGGCACCGTCGTGGTGGCGCGCAGACTCACGGAGTCGCTCACCGGGGTCCTCGGCCGCCCGAGGCCCGAGCCCCGCCCGAGGCCCGAGCCCCGCTCGAGACCCGAGCCTCGATCGAGGCCCGAAGCTCGATCGAGACCCGAAGCTCGATCGAGACCCGAAGCTCGATCGACGCCGGAGCTGCTGGGCTCGCCGACATAGGGGAGCTTGCTGCCCGAGCGCGAGCTCGATGGACCCGCCGCGAGGCCGATACCGCTCAGCGTCACCGGGCCGGGGGCCTCGCTCATGAGCAACGAGCTCGTCACCCGCTCGATCTGCCCCTTGATCTGCTGGCGGATGGTGGCCCTGCTCTCCGCGAAAATGCCCCGCATGCAGGCGCCGAGGAACTCGCCGCGGATGTCCTCGCCCGACCACTGCAGATAGCTCTCTAGCACGTCGCACATCTCCTGCGCCGTCGCGAAGCGCTTCGACGGCTCGCGCTCCAGCGCCTTCGCGGCGATCTGGTCGAGCGCGATCGGGATCCCCGGGACGACGGTCGAGAGCCGGGGGATCTTCCCCAGCAGGAGCTGGTGCATCACGCTGATCTGGTCGCCCTCGAACAGCCGCCGCCCGGCGAGGAGCTCCCAGAACACGACGCCCACGGCGAAGATGTCTGCCCGGCGATCCGCCGTCTTGCCCGCCGTGACCTGCTCGGGCGCCATATAGGTGAGCTTGCCCTTGAAGGTCCCGCTCTCGGTGTTGGAGGAGTTGACGGCGGCCTTGGCCACGCCGAAGTCCACGAGCTTCACCGCGCCGTCGTACGTGACGAAGATGTTGTGCGGAGAGACGTCGCGATGCACGATCCCGAGCGGCCTGCCATCGAAGTCGCAGAGCTCGTGCGCGTAATGGAGGCCGCGCAGCACCTCGGCGACGATCCGGATCCACGTGCCGCGGACGAGCCCGCCGGTGCCGGACGCCCGATCGGCGGCCGCCTTGATGACGCGCTTCAGCGGCTGGCCGTCCAGGTACTCCATCACGATGAAGTACCCTTCCTGGTCGCTGCCGACCTCGTAGGTCTGGACGACATTGGGGTGGTTCATGCGCGCCGAGAGCTTGGCCTCGTCCATGAACATGAGGACCTGGCGGTCCTCCTCATCCGCGAAGCTGCGAAGGCGCTTGACGACGACCAGCTTGTTCACGGAGGCCGGCCCGTGAGCCATGGCCAGGAAGACGTCCGCCATCCCGCCGCGGCCGAGCTTCGCAATGGGACGATATCGCCCGAGCCCAAGCTGGGTCGGCGTGTCTCTCAGGATCGACGCTCCGTGTTCTCCGATCACACCCACCTCAGTATGCAAAATTCATTAATTGTGCGTCCAAGTCAATACGAAGAGTTTGCGTTGTCGTCATTGAGGCAACACTGCCCCAGTGAAGTGAAAAACCTGGAACCGTGTGAGCTAGAAGGACACACGACGACATCCGAACACAGGCGCTCACGCGCATTTTGACATCGCACCCCCGCGTGCGCTGACCATCGGCCATTGCCATTGGCCGTTTGATCGCCGCTTGTTCGCGGTCGCTTCGCGCCTCGTTCGACGGACGCTGGCCGGAGGGGTGCCGATGCAGCTGAGCCGGTGACGTGGCTCCCCTGCCGGTTGTGCCGGTGCCCGGTTGACCGCGCTGCCGACGCGGGGTTCGCCGCAGGCGGTGATCGAAACGTAACAAAGGCAACGCCGTGTGCAACACGCCACAGCGCGCTTGGTCGAAAATCCAGCGGCCCTCCACGCCGAGCGCGACAGCACGCCAGACGCTGCCGCCGCACCGCGATGGCGCTGCCGCCGCACCGCGATGGCGCTACTGCCGCACGGCGATGATGCCGGCGAGCTCGAAATCGAGCGGGATGCCGTCAGGTTCCCGGTACGCCTCCAGCCGGGTCGCGAACTCGTCGCAGAGCGGCTGGAGCACCTCCGGAGGGAACTCCCGCAGCGCGGCGTGGGTCACGAACCCGCTCTCCTGAAGCCAGCTCGCCACCTGCGCCCCGGAGCCGAACCACAGCCGGAACCGGTGGGTCCATGCCTCCACGGTGCGGAGACCGCCGCGCTGGAGCACCTCGCTGACCTGCCCGGCGCTTTCCGGGACCGGCAGCTCCACCCTGCCAAGGTTGAGCTCGTCGGCCATCCGGCAATAGACCGCGTACGCCTGCGGCGTGCTGCTCGAGAGGTTCGTGAGGATCCCCGAGCGACCCCCGGACCGGAGCATGCGCCCGAGGCACGGCAACGCTGACCGCCAGTTCAGGTAGGCGAGACAGAAGCGGAGGGTGACGACATCGAAGCTCGACGCCGCCGCACGCCGGATGAAGAGCTCGCCCTCCGCGCGCCTCGTCGAGAGCTGCAGCCCCGCGTCCGCGGCTCGGGCCCTGGCGGCCCGGAGCATCTCCTCGGAGCAGTCGACGCCGACGACCTCGCCGGGCGCGACCTGCCTGAGCATCTCCACGGTCTCGATCCCCGTGCCGCACCCGATGTCGGCGCACCGCGCGCCGGGAACGAGCGCGAGCCCCGCCGTGAGCCGGTCCTGAGGCTGCCTCATGTGGCGCCCCCACCGGTCGTCGTACCGCTCGGCGATCCGGTCGTACACCGACCGCACCAGCTGTTCTGCGCTGTGCACCCCCGCCGCGCTCCTTCCTGCTCAGGCGGCCGAGGCGCGCGGAATCAAAACGAACCGACGAACCGACGAACCGACCAACCAACGAAGCGACGGTTCAGACGAATTCGACGGTTCGGACGAATCCGACCGGCGCACCCCTCCGCCGGCCCGCAGGCGAAGCGAGAACGGTGCCAGGCCCAGCAGGGAGTCGGGCCGGCGATTTATGTACAGCGGCTCAGATCAGAGCTTCCAGAGCGCGCAGCCCCAGTGGACGCCGGTCCCGAGCGCGAGCACCATGGCGAGCTGCCCTTTCTTCAGCCTGCCGGCGCGCATCTCCTCGTCGACGAGGATGGGCACGGTGGCGCCGCTCGTGTTGCCGAATCGGTCGATGTTGCTCGGGAGCTTCTCGACGGGCACGCCGAGATCCTTGCGGATGTGCTCGTTGATGCGTCCGTTCGCCTGGTGCGCCAGGAACACGTCGATCTGCTCGATCGCGACGCCCTGAGAGGCGCAGAGCTCCCGCACCGTCGCCGGGAGCTTGGTCACCGCGAACTTGAAGAGCTCGCGGCCGTCCATGCGGGGGATGTGAGCGTCGTCCTCGAACGACGTCTCCTTCCAGTAAGGCCGCGAGCGGAAGCCGCCGCCGGGCACGAAGAGGAGCTCGGCGAAGCGCCCGTCAGAGCAGATCTTGTTGCCGCGCAGGCCCGCGTCCCGATCGGTCGCACGGAGGACGAGCGCGCCCGATCCGTCCCCGAACAGGACGGCGAGGTTCCGGTGGCGGTCAGCGCGCGCCCGCGCCTCCGGCGTCGCGGACCGGCCGTTCTTCGGGTCGAGCGCTCCCCAGTCCTCCCAGGGCATGAAGCCGGCGTGCGCCTCGGCGCCCACGAACAGGATGGTCTTGGCGGCCCCCGTCTGGATGAGCCCGTCGATCGTCTGAAGGCCGAACAGCATCGCAGCGCACTGCTGCCGGATGTCGAGCGCAGGGACGCCGGGGATGCCCAGCTTCGCGCCGAGCACCGCCCCGGAGCCGGGAAAGATGTAGTCCGGCGTCATCGTGGCAAAGAGGATGTAATCGATCTCCGACGGTGAAATTCGCGCGGATTCGATGGCGCGCTTCGCCGCCTCGCACCCGAGGTCGCTCGCCCCCGTGCCGTCCGGCGCGTAGTGCCGCTGGCGGATGCCGGAGCGCTGGTAGATCCACTCGTCGGAGGTCGTGATCACCCGCGCGAGGTCGTCGTTGGTGACAGGTTCGCCGGGCACGTAGTGCCCCGTCCCGATGATCTCAAATCCCATCTTTGACACAGACCTGCCTTACTCGAACCGCACGCCCGCGGCGACCGGGAACGGCACGAGGTCGCGCCCGAGCGGCAGTAGGAGCCCCCGAGCCGCGACGGGGCGAGCCGCGCATTCCCGCGGTCGCCCTCATCACGCCGCCGGAGCAGTGCTCCCTGCTTGACGGCCGCCGGCGCTCCAGGTAGCCTGTCGCCTTCCCGGGCGCGATGGGTCCGCCGCTGCCCAGGGCCCGCCGGCCGCCGCAGCTCAACACCGGCGCGCGGCCCAGCTGCAGATGAGGCAGCCGGCCATGTCGTGGCGCAGCGCCGGGCAGTGCTCGCGGCCGAAGTAGATGAGCTGCAGGTGGAGCTTGTTCCACAGCTCGGGGGGGAACGTGCGCTTGAGGTCGCGCTCCGTCTCGACGACGTCCTTTCCGGACGACAGCCCCCAGCGGAACGCGAGCCGGTGAATGTGGGTGTCGACCGGGAAGGCGGGATGGCCGAAGGCCTGCGCCATGACCACCGAGGCCGTCTTGTGACCGACCCCGGGCAGGGACTCCAAGGCCTCGAACGAGGCGGGGACGACGCCGCCGTGCTCGATCGCGATCCGCTCGCTCAGCGCCTTCAGGCGCCTCGCCTTCGTGGGCGCGAACCCGATCGTCCGGATGAGCCCGGCGATCTCTTCGGCCGGCACCGCCGCCATCTCCGCGGGCGTCCGGGCGCGCGCGAGGAGCGCCGGCATCACGGCGTTGACCCTCTTGTCCGTCGTCTGCGCGCTGAGCATCACCGCCACGAGCAGCGAATACGGATCCTCGTGGGACAGCGGAATGGCCGGCTGCGGGTACAACCGGTCGAGGACCTCGACGATCCTCGCGGCTTTCTCGGCGCGCTTCACGGTGGGTGTCAGAGCAGCCCGTAGAACGACAGGAGATCGCCGAGCTCCTCGTCGGAGAGGACCTCGGCGGAGAACGGCGGCATCTGCCCGCCGTAGCCGATGAAGGAGCCGTGCCGGACCTTCTCGACGAAGACCATCAGCCGCTCGCGCTCCGTGTACTCGCCGAACGGGTGCTCCTCGAGCGTCTGGTCCGGCAGCGCCGGGGCCCGCTCGACGAGCCGCCCTTCCCCCGAACGAGCGCGCCCGTGGCACGAGGCACAGGCGCGATCGTGGATGAGCTCGCCCCGCCCCGGGTCGCCGGGCGGCGGCTCGCTCAACGTGTAGATCGGCGTGAACGGGACGGGCTCGGCCGCGTCGCCGTCGCTGGGCAGCGACTCCAGGTAGGCGTACATGGCCTGTGCAGCGGGGTCGTCCGCGGTCCAGGGCAGATCCTTGGTCATGAAGAAATAGAGGCAATGGTTGATCGCGCCGAGGAGATCGACCTCCTGCCCGCCCCAGTAATGCGGGCGCGCGAGGGCGCCGGCGAGCGGGGCGCCGGGGAGCATGGCGCCCCCCGCCTCGCCGGCGATCGCTTCATGGCACGTCGAGCATGCATAGCGATTGAAGCGCGTCTCGGCGATCGAGGGATCCCGGAAGAGCGCCGCGCCGTGCTCCACGGCGGTCGCGTCGACGATCTTCGTCTCGGGATCGCCCGTGCAACCGCAGAGGAGCGCCGCGCAGGCGAGCGCGGCCGGTGCGCCGGAGAGCGCCTTCATCGCGCCCCCGCGGCGACGCGCTCGAACGCGTCGGGATAGAGGCCCACCTCGGCGTCGCTGCGCGTCTCCAGCGTCTCGGGATCGAGCCGGAGCACCCTGCCGGGGGTCTCGGTCTGATCCCCCTCGCAGACGAGGAAGAGCCCGTGCTCCTCGTCGAGGTCCGCAAGGTGCGGCCTGAAGCATTCCCCGGAGAGCTCCCGTGAGACGATGTCGTTGTCGCCCGGGGCCACGCCGATCAGCGCGATCGCGTCGGGCACCTGCGTCGGCAGGTAGATGCGGCTCCCGTCGGGGGTCCACGCGACGAAGTAGGGCGCGCCCATCACGGGGATCCTGCGGGATTCGTCGAACGTCTCCGACGCGACATCGAAGAAGCGCACGTCCCTCGTCTCTATGTTGCTCACGGCGATGGTCTTCTGATCGGGCGACATGACGGCGGCGTAGGGCCCGTAGGTGGGGTCGGCGATGCGCGGGCTCGGTCCGACGGGGACGCGCTTCACCTCGGCGTCCGGGTCCGTCAGGTCGACGATCGCGAGGACGTCCTCGCCATAGCAGGCGACGTAAGCGCGGGCGGCGTCCGGGCGCGAGAGGACGATGCCGTGCGCGGCCATGCAGACGGGGATGAGCCTCGGCGCGGCCGAGCCCGAGGGCAGGACGGCGTCGGCGTCGATCACCGCGAGGGACGAGCGCGCCGCCTCGATGTCCCCCGGATTGTCGAGCACGCGCTTGAGATCGTAATGAGAGACGACGATGCGGCTGCCATCCTCGGAGATCACGATGTCGCCCGGGTTGGGCTCGACGCGCACCTGCCCGAGGACGCGCATGTCGTCGAGCGCGAGCTTCTGGACATAGCCGGCCATCGCGCTCGATCCATGGGTCGCGTGGGGGCCGATCGTGCCGGCGAGGACAGGGTACGACAGCGCGACATAGAGCGCGTTTCCCGGGGCGTCCACGGCGACATGATGAGGCCCGTCGAGCGTCACCGGATCGCGGCCCACAGGATAAACGCCGAACCGCTCTCCCGTCGCGAGCGAGATGAGGGAGAGCGTGTCGGAGCGGCT
>JAICEP010000064.1 GCA_025924095.1 Sorangium sp. | reverse complement strand
TCCGCCCTGGCGTCCACGATCGCGCGCGCCGCGATGATCTTCTCGCACAGCGTCATCGGCCGCGGCGGCGTGTCGAGCGTCGGCGGCGAGACCTCGCCGGCCATCCGCGCCTTGTTGTACGCGAAGAGGCCGCCGTACTCGACGACGTCGGCGCTGATCGGGTCGAGCCCGCGGGTGAACTCGCCGATCGGGATCTCATCGCCCCGCGCGAGCCGGTCGAGGAGCGAGAAATCGGTCGTCGTGAGCAGCCCGATGTTCTGGCAGTTCTGGCCGTAGATCTTCTCGATGCTGCGCGCGACGACGATCTGGATCCCGGCCTCGCGCTCCGAGTACGGCGCCGTCTCGCGCGAGCTGCCGCACCCCTTCGAGCGCCCGCTGACGATGACGCCGAAGCCGCCGTTCTTGATGGCGTCGCGCTCGATGAGCCCACCGCGCAGGCCGACCAGGCAGTACCGGGCGAGCGTCTCGTCGTAGTAGTAACAGACCCACCCCGGCGTGAGCTCGTCGGTCGAGATGTTGTCGATCAGCTTGTGCTGCTCGGTCTCGAAGCGAAGCTCGCCGCCCGCCAGCTGCTGCTTCAGGTGCGCCGAGTCCTCGGTCAGGTAGAGGATCCTCCCGGTGACTTGGACCGACTTGCGGCGGGGGATGGGCATCTGCACCTCGGACGCCCCGGAGCGCAGGGCACGCGCGCCGGGAACAAGACACACACCTAGTCCCTCTGAGCGGAGGCGCCAACGGCGGTCTTCGCCGCCGTGCGCGGAGCTCCGCCCGCCTCACGCCGAGGGCAGGAAATCCAGCATGGGCGAGCCTCGCCGGGCGGGCCACCGCGCCTTGACGGCGCACCGGGGAGGTGGTGTCTTCGCGGCCGCGGCCGGGCCGCGAGCGATGACCCGACCCACGATTTCCAGCGTTCCCGTGGCGATCCTCGGCGCCGGCTTGACCGGCATGGCGGCCGCGTACCACCTCGGGCGAGCGGGCGTGCCGCACCGGGTGTTCGAGCGCCTGCCGCGCCCGGGCGGCCACGCGATCACGCTCGAGGACGACGGCTTCCGCTTCGATCGGACAGGGCACCTCCTCCACCTGCGCGACCCCGCGACCCGGGAGCTCGCGCTCGGCTGGCTGGGCCCTGACCCTCTCGAGATCGAGCGGCGCTCGATGATCTGGTCGAACGGCACGTACACCCGGTATCCGTTCCAGGCGAACACCGCCGGCCTGCCGCCCGCCGTCGCCTACGAGTGCCTCCGCGGCTTCATCGAGGCGCACTTCGCGCAGGACCGGCCCCAGCCGAGGAACTTCGAGGAGTTCTGCCTGGCGCATTTCGGCGAGGGGATCAGCCGCCACTTCATGATCCCCTACAACAGCCGCCTCTGGGGGGTCCACCCGAGCGAGATCACCGCCGACTGGTGCTCCCGCTTCGTCCCGTTGCCGAAGCTCGAGGACGTGCTCGCCGGAGCGGTCGGGCTGAACGACCGCGAGCTCGGCTACAATGCGAAGTTCCTCTACCCGCGGCTCGGCATCGGGCAGCTGACGCACGGGCTCGCGCGGGCGCTCGCCGAGCAGCGGCCGCGGGACGCGGGCACGCCGGCGATCGAGCTCGGCCGCGCGCCCGTGACGATCGACTGGCGCGCGCGCGAGCTGGTGTTCGACGACGAGATCGTCCGGTACGACGTGCTCGTGTCGTCCGCGCCGCTGCCCGCCCTCGTGCGGCTCCTCTCGGACGCGCCTCGAGCCGTCGCCGAGGCGGCCTCCCGGCTGCGCTGCACGCACCTTCACTACCTCGACGTGGCGCTCGACACGCCGTGCGGGAAGCCGCTGCACTGGGTCTACGTCCCGGAGGCGAAGTACCCGTTTTACCGCGTGGGCTGCTACTCCAACTTCTCCGCCGACATGGCCCCGCCGGGCAAGGCC
This sequence comes from Sorangium sp., assembly GCA_025924095.1. Classification (GTDB taxonomy): domain Bacteria; phylum Myxococcota_A; class Polyangia; order Polyangiales; family Polyangiaceae; genus Sorangium. Next base: position 15,041 of record JAICEP010000064.1, on the reverse strand, counting down.
GGCCTCTACGTCGAGCTCGCCGATCGCGCCGAGCCCGATCTCGCGGCGCTGCTCCCGCGCGTCGCGGAGGGCCTCGTCGAGATGGGCCTCATCCCCGCCCCGAGCGCCATCCGCTTCGCCCGGCTGCGCCGCATCGACTACGCGTACGTCGTGTTCGATCACAGCTACTTCGGGTCGCTGGAGGCCGTGCGACCGTTCCTCGAGGGCCAGCGCGTCCTCTCGTGCGGGCGCTACGGCGGCTGGAACTACTCCTCGATGGAGGACGCGCTCCACTTCGGGCGCGACGCGGCGCACCGGGCGCAGGCGCTCCTCGGAGGCGCGCCGTGAGCGCCGCGGATCCCGGCCACGGCGACGCGGGCGAAGCGCCGGAAATCTCCATCATCATCCCCGTTTACAACGAAGAGGCGATCCTCCACGCCGCCGTCGTGGACCTGCGCGAGCGGCTGTTGCCGTTCGGCTGGCGCTGGGAGCTCGTGCTCGCCGAGAACGGCTCGCGCGACGGGACCCTCGCCATCGCCGGGGAGCTCGAGCGCAAGTACCCAGAAGTGCGGCACTTCTCGATCGGCGAGCCGAACTATGGGGCCGCGCTCCGCGCGGGCATCGAGCGGGCGCGCGGGCGCTTCGTCCTCTGCGACGAGATCGACCTCTGCGACGTGGACTTCCACCGCCACGCGATCGCGATGCTGCGGGCGGGGGACGTCGACATGGTGATCGGGTCCAAGCTCATCCAGGGGGCGCGCGACGACCGCCCGTGGGCGCGGCACGCGGCGAGCCAGATGTACAACGGGCTCCTCCGCGCCACGCTCGGCTTCCGCGGGACGGACACGCATGGGCTCAAGGCGTTCCTGCGCGAGCCGCTCCTCGGGATCGCGCGCGAGTGCGTCGTGGACAAGGACGTCTTCGCCAGCGAGTTCGTCATCCGCGCCTACCGGGCCGGCCTGCGGATCGAGGAGATCCCCGTCCGCGTGCTGGAGAAGCGGCGCCCCTCGATCAACCTCACGCGCCGCGTCCCGAACGTGCTCCGCAGCCTCGCGAAGCTGACCTGGGCGATCCGGGTCCGCGGCTGACGACCGATCTCGTCCGGCATCTGCAGCGCCACACGCGAGGCTGGGCCCGCTCGTGGAAAAGTTCTGGCATGCTATACGCCGCAGGTGACGATCCTCCCTTCGAGCGCCGCAAGACCCGCCCGCCGCGCCGACACCGACGTGGACGTCGTGGTCATCGGCGGCGGTGTGAACGGCGTGGGGGTCGCGCGTGACGCATCGCAGCGGGGGCTGAAGGTCGCCCTCTTCGAGCGCAATGATCTCGCGTTCGGCGCGAGCGGCAACTCGAGCGGCATGATCCACGGCGGGCTCAGGTACCTGACCAGCGATCCGCACGTGACCGAGAACTCGTGCCGCGACTCGGGGCACATCCAGGCGATCGCGCCGCACCTGCTCTTCCGGATCCCCTTCCTCGTTCCGTTCGAGAACGCGAGGCACGGGCGCATCCTCTACACGCTCGCCGACGGTTTCTTCGAGGCGTACGACAAGTACCAGCCGCTCAAGCGCGGCAAGCCGCACGCGCGCCTGTCGCCCGACGAGCTCCGGAGGCTCGAGCCGGGGCTGCATGGAGACCTCGTGGGCGGCTTCAGCTTCGACGAGTGGGGGATCGACGGCGCGCGGCTCTGCATCGCCAACGCCGTCGACGCGATCGAGCGCGGGGCCAGGGTGTACGTGGGGCACACGGTCGAGCGGATCGAGCGCCGCGAGGACACCGGCGAGGTCGTCGCCGTCCGCTACCGGGACCGCGTGACCGGGGAGGGCGGGCGCCTCCGCACGAGCACGGTCGTGAACGCGACCGGGGCGTGGTCGCCGATCACCGCGTCGCTCGCGGGCCTCCCCGCCTCGAGCTCGCGGGTGCGGCCCGGCAAGGGCGTGCACGTCGTGTTCGACCGGCGCCTCACCAACTACGCGATCATGTCGAAGACGATCGACGGCCGTCAGATCTTCGTCGAGCCCTGGGAAAACATGAGCGTCGTCGGCACGACCGACGACGACTTCTACGGCGATCTCGATCAGGTCCGCGCGACGAGCGAGGAGGTCAGGTACCTGATCCAGGGCATCGCCCGCGTGTTCCCACAGATCCACGAGGCGCGCGCCATCGGCACGTTTGCGGGCGTGCGGCCCACGCTCTACGCGTACGGACCGACCGAGGACGCGCTCTCGCGCGAGCACCAGGTCATCGATCACGCAGCGCACGGCGCGCCGGGCCTCTACTCGATGATCGGCGGCAAGCTGGCCAGCTTCCGGCTCTTCGCCCAGGAGATGACCGACGTCCTGGCGCGGCGCTTCGACCTCGGCGCCCGCTGCGTGACGCACACGACCGCGCTGCCCGGCGGCGATCGCGCCGTGGACGCGCTCGCGCTCTCGCGGCGGTTGGAGATCGACGCGGTGGCCGCGCGGCGGCTCGTGTACCGGCACGGCTCGCGCGCGCTCCGGATCGAGGAGCGCGTGCGCGAGCGGCCGCGCGAGGCGGCGACGGTGTGCCCCTGCGAGCCCGTCATCGAGGCCGAGGTGCGCTACGTCCTCCGGCACGAGCTCGCCCGGAGCGTGGCCGACGTCGCGCGCCGCACCCGGCTCGGCCTCGGCGCGTGCGGGGGCATGCGCTGCGCGGCGAGGTGCGGGCAGATCGTGGCGCAGGAGCTCTCGCTCCCGCCGCGCGACGGGATGCGGCAGGCGATGGAGTTCCTCTCGCGGCAGGCGATGACGCGCGCCGTCGCGCTCGGCCCGGAGCAGGCCAGGCAGGAGGCGCTCGCGATCGCCAGCGTGCGGTCGGAGCTCGGCGCGCCCGCGGACGACGGGATGACCGCGGCGGCGTGCGAGGACGGCGATCGCCGGTCGACGCGCCCCGCGCGGGAGCCGGAGGAGAGAGCGTGGCGCGATCGATCCTCGTGATCGGCGCCGGCGTCGCCGGGCTCGCCGCCGCGTGGAGCGCGGCGCGGCGCGGGGCCCGGGTCACCGTGATCTCCGCGGGCGTCGGTGAGACGGCGCTCGCCGGCGGCGCGGTGGACGACGTCCCGTGGGAGCAGCTCGAGCGGGCCGCGCGGCTGCTCGGCAGCGACCTGCCCGCGGGCGACCTCGCGCCGGCGATGAGGCAGTTCGCAGCGGAGCTCGGCCTGTGGGACGTGCCGCAGGCGACCGGCGTGCGCCTCGCGACCGTCGCCGGGCGGATCCGCCCCGCCCGCGGCAGGGATCGCGCGCTGCTCGATCTCACCCCGCTCCGCCGCACGCGCGTCCTCATCCCGCGCGCGGCGCGCGCCGCGTGGGACGCCGACGCGCTCGCGGAGGCGCTCACGGACGAGCCGTTCGCCCGGGCGCGGGGGCTCCGCTTCCTGCCGGTCGACGCGCCGGTGCTGCGCTTCGACGACGAGCGGCGGATCGCCGACGGCGATCTCGCGGCCCGGCACGACGATCCGGCGCGGCTCTCGTGGCTCCTCGAGCGGCTCCGGCAGGCGCTCGATGGCGCGGGCGGCGCGGGGGCGATCCTGCTCGGCCCCTGGCTCGGCGCGCGCGCACCGCGGGCCGAGGCGCTCGCGGCGCGCCTCGGCGTCCCGGTGGGCGAGGCGCTGATCGGCGCCGGCTCGCCGGCGGGGCTCCGCTTCGAGGCGGCGCGCGACGCGCTGCTCGCCGCGATCGGGGCGCCGCGGCGCCACGGCCGCGTGCGCGCGGTGGGCGGTGGCCACGGGGGACCGGGGGAACCGGGCGAAGGCGTCGCGGTCCACGTCGAGGGCGAGGACGTGCCGCTCGCAGCGGACGCGGTGATCCTGGCGGTCGGCGGTCTCGCCGGTGGAGGCATCGCGTACGCCCCGCCCGAGCGCTTCGCCGGCCCCGACCTCCCGGCCCGCGGCGCCGCGCCGTTCGCGCTCTCGATCGAGGCGCCCGTCACGATGGGCGACGCTCGTGGCGCGTTCGGCGTGGTGAGCTCCATGCAGGGCCCGGAGCTCGATGTCATCGCGTGGCCCCGCGGCGAGCGGCCGGGCGCGCTGGAGGCGGTGGGCGTGCGGTGCGAGGGCGTCCGCGCCGCCCCCGGGATCCTGGCGGCCGGGGCGACCCTCGCCGGGAGGGCGCGCACCGTGCTCGACGCGGTGACGACCGGGCTCCGCGCCGGCGCCGAGGCCTGACGCGCGACGCGAGCGCGAAAGCGCAGCTCGCCCCGCGCGCGACCTTGCGCTAGCGGCTCGCCGGGATCGCGCGGAGGAGCTGCTGGTAGCCGACGGCGAGCGCGAAATCGCTCCCGCGGGTGGGATCGGCGGGCACGTCGCCGGCGATGTCGCGCACCGCGGCCGCCGCGCGCTTCTCGACGAGCACGGCCCTCGGCGATCCGTCGCGGAGCGACCCCTCGGCGGGGAGGTGCCCCTCGAGATCCTGCTCGCGGAGGATGGCGACCGGGACCTGTTGCTGCGCGCTCTCGATGACGATGTCCGGCCGGATGCCCTGGGCCTGGATCGAGCGCCCCTTCGGCGTGTAGTAGCGCATCGTCGTGAGCCTCACCCCGGCGCCGCCGGGCAGCTCGTAGATGGTCTGCACCGACCCCTTGCCGAAGGTCGTCGCGCCGACGACCGTGGCGCGACCGCTGTCCTGCAGGGCGCCCGCGACGAGCTCGGCGGCGCTCGCGGAGTACTCGTTCACCAGCGCGACGACGGGCAGCGAGGCGAACGCGCCGCCGTCGTGCGCCTTCGCCTCGTCGACGACCTGGTTGCGCTGGCGCGTCGAGTAGATCGTCCCCGACGAGAGGAACTCGTCGGCCAGCGCCTCCGCCTCGTGGACGAGGCCGCCGGGGTTGTTGCGCATATCGAGGATCACCCCGGCCAGCGGCGTCTTCGATGCGGCGCGCAGCCTCGCCGCAGCGCGGAGCATCTCCTCGTGGGTGCCGTCCTGGAACTGCTTCACGCGGACGTACGCGACGTCCCGATCGAGGCGCTTCGCGGCGATGCTCGTGACGTGGATCTGCTCCCGCGCGAGGTCGAACGTGAGCGGCTCGGCCGCGCCCTGCCGGCGGATCGTGAGCTTCACCCGGGAGCCGGGGGGCCCGCGCATGATCTTGACGAGCTTGTCGAGGCGCTCGCCGCGCACGGGGCGACCGTCGATCGCGATGATCTGGTCGCCGGAGCGGATGCCCGCCCGCGCCGCCGGCGAGCCCTCGATCGGCGCGATCACGGTGATGTGATCGTCCTTGGCATCGACCTCGATGCCGACGCCGCCGAACGTCCCCCCTGTCTCTTCCTGGAACTGGGCGAACTCGGAGGCGTTCATGTACGCGGAGTGCGGGTCGAGCTCCGCGACCATTCCCTTGATGGCGCCGTCGATGATCTTGTTGCGCTGTGCCGGCTCGACGTACTGGTTCTCGACGAGCACGAGCACGCGCGCGAGCTGCTCGAGCGGGGCGTAGGGGCTCTGCGCCTGTGTGCTCGCGCCCGCGAGGTGGGAAGTCGCCGCCCCCCCCGCGAAGGCCGCAGCGATGAGCCCCAGGGTGCGCATCCAGCTCGAGAAGCGTCGCATCCGCCGACCATAGCAGCGGCGCGGGCGACCGCGGCCAGCGCGCGGCCGCGCTCGGCTCGACGCCTGCCCCGGCGCCCCGTCGGCCAGGACGCCGCAGCCGGCTCGGGGCGCGCCAGCGCGGGCGTACCGACCGGCCCGTCGAAGTCGCGCCGCGATGCCCAAGGTACGGGGCCCATGGTTTGTCCTAGGAGAAGTGTTCGGCTATCTTCGCGCGCCTGAACGTGGAACTTGCCTCCTCATCGTCCAGCTTCGCCTCCGCGAAGCAGGGCTCGCCGCGAGGGGCTTCTCTCGTCGAGACGGTCAGCGGCCGTCGCGAAGAGCTGTCCGCGGCAGCGCTGTCGTCCGTGCGCGGGAGACAATTCGCATCCCGAGGCGGCTAGGATGGCCAAGATCAGCGATCGTGAGCTCGTCGATCAAGCCCGGGGCGGCGATGCCCAGGCGTTCGGGGCGCTGGTGCGTCGACATCAGAAGCGCATCTTCCGGCTGGCGTTCCACCTCGTCCGCTCGGGCGCGGAGGCAGAGGACGTGACCCAGGAAACCTTCGTCCGGGCCTACCAGGCGCTCGATCGGTTCGACGGGCGGAGCGAGCCCTTCACCTGGCTCTACCGGATCGCCGTGAACCTCTCGCTCAACATGATCCGGGCTCGCAAACCGAGCAGAAACTCGACCCCCGCGGACGATCCGCGGATCGAGGCGCTGCTGCTCGAAACGCGCCCGAGCCACGGCGTCGATCCGGCCGCGACGACCCAGCAGCGCGAGCTCGCGGCCGCGCTCTGCGACGGCATCGACACGCTGTCGGACACGCTGCGGACGACGCTCATCCTCGTGTGCATCGACGGCGTGCCCCACGAGGACGCGTCCAGGATCCTGGGCTGTCCAGAGGGAACAGTTGCCTGGCGCGTCCACGAGGCGCGCCGCAAACTCCGCGTCTACCTCGCGGAGCGCGGTTTCGGAGGGGACGCCGAATGAACGTCACCAGCAAGCTCGACCTCGATCGGATGCTCAACGATTGGCCTGCCCCCGCCGTCGACGAGGCGGCGTGGGAGACGCGGGCAGCTCGCATCGTCGAGGTCGCCCTGTCCCGGCGATCGGAGGACACGGCGGCGGTGGCCGACCTCCTCGCAGCCCCGGACCTCGCCGCAGAGCCAGGCGAGGAGCAGACGGGGGACATTCTGCGCGAAGTACGCGCAGCAGGAGAGCGCAGTACCATGGCGGACGGATCAGAACCAGGCAGGGCCTCGAAGGCTGAAGCGCGCCTGTCGGGCGGCAGCGCTTCACGGCCCCCGGAGAAGAAACGTCCGTCGCTGAAGGAGATCGCCGAGCGCGCCAGCCAGGCGCCGGGTCGCATGAGCGGCGTTTCCGGGAGCAGCCCGGCGCACTCGACGCCGCTGCCATCCGGGCGCGGCCCGCTGTCCACGCCGCTGCCGTCCGGGCGCGGCCCGCTGTCCACGCCGCTGCCGTCCTCGGGACGTGGCTCGATGCCGCCGGGGCGCGGCTCGCTCTCCGGCGCCCTGCGCGCGTCGTCGCCTTCATTGCGGCCGGCCGAGGGGGTGACGGAGGACTCCGGCGTCATCGATCTCAACCGGCTCAGCGCGTCGGTGCCCCCGGAGCAGGTGGAGTCAGCCGAGAAGGCGCAGCCCGGCACGGCCGACCTGCTCGACGAGGACGAGAAGCCGGCCGCGGTCGCGGCGGTGTCGGTGAGGAGGCCGCGCGCCCCGTCCGCGCCCCTTGCCGAGGCTCCTGTGAAGAAGCGGTCCGGCGGGATGATCGCCGGCGCGGCCCTCGCGGCCCTGGGCTTGGCCGCGGCGGTGACGGTCGTGGTGAAGACGAGGGCGCCGTCGCAGCAGGAGACGGCGGCAGCGCCGCCCGCCGTCCTGGCGCCCGCCGCGCCGCGCGAGGAGCGGCCGGCACAGCCTGCTGCCCCGGTCGCCGCCGCGCCCGCCGCGCCGGTAGAAAACGCGCAGCCCGAGCCGCAGCCCGTGGAAGCGGCGGAGAAGCTGGCCGCGGCGCCCAAGGCGCCAGCAGCACCGGTCGGCGCCGGCGCGGCGGCGCCCGCGGCGCCTGCCTCGCCCGCCGCCGCGCCGAGGCCGGAGCAGGGAAAGGTGGCAGCGGCGCCGACAGCGCCTGGCAAGCCGGGGGATCTGCCTTCCGCCATGCAGGCCGCCGTGGGCAACGACGGCGAGAAGCAGCCGTCGGTGGTATCGGAGGCGCCGGTGCCGGCCTCGGGCTCGCTCCGGCAGCAGAACATCCCCGAGCAGCCGTCGCAGGGCTCGGTGCAAGCCGCGCTCGGCTCGGTCATGGGCAACGCGAGGGCATGCGTGGCGGGCGCGGACGACGTGTCGCGCGCGCAGATCACGTTCTCGTCGACAGGCCAGGTGAGCAAGGTCAGCGTCAGCGGCTGGGCGGCGGCGAACGGCCAGTCGAGCTGCGTGCAGGCGGCGCTCAAGGGCGCGAACGTCGGCCCGTTCTCGAAGCCGTCGTTCGCGGTGAGCGCCACGATCCGGCCCTAGCCCCGGGGAGGCTCAACCTCCAGGTTGACATGAGGGGGCCCGCAGGTAGAATGCGCGCCCCCATGGTTTCCGCGACCCAGCAAACCCAGCGCATCCGTCGACGCAAGGCGCGCACTGCTGGCACCGTCCGCAAGCGCTTCGAGCGCGCGCACGGCACCCCCAAGTTCCCGATCCATCCGGCGGGTTACGATCAGAACGCGCCGGACGCCCTGCGCGCTGCCACGCCCACCGAGGCGCAGGCGAAGAAGTAGGAGAGCTTTTCTCATGGCCAATCACGCATCCGCCGAAAAGCGCAATCGCCAGCGCATCACCAGGACCGCGCGCAATCGCGCCATCAAGTCGGAGCTCCGCACGGTCGTCAAGAAGGCGCGCACCGCGCTGAAGGGCGTCTCGCAGGAGTCCACCGCGCCGGTCACCGCCGCGGAGAGCGCGCTCGATCGCGCCGCGTCGAAGGGGGCGATCCCCGCGAAGCGCGCGTCGCGCGTGAAGAGCCGCCTGGCCCTCGCCCTTCACAAGGCGAGCGTCGCCGCCAAGACCGCCGCGAGCTGAGCAACAACCTCTCCGCACGTACGCCCCGCTCCACCGCAAGGTGAAGCGGGCGTCGTCGTTTTGTCTCCCCTCATCGCCGTGATGCCGCGGCCGGCGCCGTGGTGCCGCCGCAGGCCTGCTCATCGCGGCGCACCGTGGCGGCGGCCCAGCGGTCGCGAGCGTCAGTGGGCGTCGGCCCAGGTCGGGCCGTGGTCGATGTCGACGACGAGCGGCACGTCGAGCGGGAAGACCGACTCCATGGCCTCCCGCACCCTGGCCTTCGCCTCGTCCACCGCCTCGGCCGGCACCTCGAACGCGAGCTCGTCGTGCACCGTGAGCACCATGCGCGCGCCGGGGACCACGGGGCGCGGGACGCGCACCATCGCGAGCTTCAAGAGATCCGCCGCCGTCCCCTGGATGGGGGTGTTCTGCGCGATGCGCTCGGCCTGGGCGCGGCGCATGCGGTCGCTGCTGCGCAGATCCGGGAGCAACCGGCGCCGGCCGAGCAGCGTGCGCACCGACTCGGAGCGCTTCGCCTCGGCCATCGTCCGCTCCATGAACTCGTGCACGCCGCGGTAGCGCGCAAAGTAGGCGTCGATGAAGCGCGCCGCCTCCGCGCGCGAGATGTCGAGGCGCTTCGCGAGCGCCGACTCGCCCATCCCGTAGATCACGCCGAAGTTGATGGTCTTGCTCCGGCGACGCATCTCGTCCGTGACCCCCGCCTCGTCCACGCCGAAGATCTCCATCGCGGTGCGCACGTGCACGTCCTGCCCGGTGCGGAACGCGTCGACGAGCACCGGATCCTTCGACAGGTGCGCGAGCACGCGCAGCTCGATCTGGGAGTAGTCGGCGCTCACGATCACGCTCCCCGGCGGCGCGATGAACGCGCGCCGGATCATCCGCCCGAGCTCCGTGCGGATCGGGATGTTCTGCAGGTTCGGATCCTGCGACGAGAGCCGCCCGGTCGCGGCCACGGCCTGGCTCCAGCGCGTGTGGATCCGGCCCGTGCTCGGGTGCACGAGGCGCGGCAGCGCGTCGACATACGTGCCCTTGAGCTTCGCGATGACGCGGTGCTCGAGCACCACGCCGGGGAACGGGTGGTCCTCCGAGAGCGTCTCGAGCACGTCGGCGTCGGTCGAGCGGCCGGTCTTGGTCTTGCGCTGCGAGCGCAGCTTGAGCTCGTCGAACAGCACCGCCTCGAGCTGCTTCGGCGACGCCAGGTTGATGTCGTGCCCCACCATCTCGCGCGCCTTCTGCTCCAGCGCCGCGAGCTCGGTCGTCATCTTCGCGCCGAGCTGCGCGAGCGCCTGCGGGTCGACCAGGACGCCCGTGAGCTCCATCTCCGCGAGCACCGCGGAGAGGGGCAGCTCGATCTGCATGAGCAGATCCTCGAGCCGCTCGGCGCGGAGCCGTGGGCGCAGCCGGTCGGTGAGCGAGAGCGCGACGTCGGCGAACGCCGCCCCGTAGGTCGAGGCCTCGCCGAGCTCGATCTCGTCGAGGGCGCGCTGCGCCTGCCCGCGGCGCTTCGGGGCCACCTCGTCGAGGGTCTGCATCTTGGCGCCGAGCTCGCGCTCGACGAGCTCGTGGAGCTGGTTCTTCCCCTCGGGATCGAGCAGGTAGCTCGCCAGCATCGTGTCGAAGGCGACGCCCAAGAGCCCGATGCGGTGCCGCAGCAGGATCACCTCGCAGTACTTGACGTCGTGGCCCACCTTCGGGAGCTCGGGGTCGGCGAGCAGCGGGCCGAGCACCGCGTCGATGTCGCTCATCGCGAGCTGGACCGGCGCGCCGAGGTAGCGATGGCCGAGCGGGACGTAGACGGCCTGCCCCGGCTCGCAGGCGAGCGCGATGCCGCAGACGTGGGCGCTCATCGGCTCGCGGCTCGTGGCGTGCACGTCGATCGCGAGGCGCCCGGCCGCGCGCGCGGACCTGGCGAAGCCCTCGAGCTCCTCGCGCGTCGCGATGACCCGGTAGGTCGCCGCGCGCGCGGTGAGCTCGGGCGCGCGGACGGCCTTCAGGAAGCGCGAGAAGCCGAGCTCGGTGAAGAGCTCCCTGAGCCTGCCGGTGTCCGCGCCGCCATAGCGCAGCGTCTCCAGATCGAGCGAGACGGGCGCGCTGCCGTCGAGCGTCACGAGCTTCTGCGACAGGAGCGCCTCGGCCTCGTGCAGCTTGAGCGAGTCGCGGATGCGGGGCTTCTTGACCTCGTCCAGGCGGGCGTAAATCGAGGAGAGCGAGCCGAACTGCGCGAGCAGCTCGGCCGCCGTCTTCAGGCCCACGCCGGGCACGCCGGGCACGTTGTCCGAGCTGTCGCCGACGAGGGCGAGCAGGTCGCGCACCTGCTCCGGCGGCACCCCGAACTTCGCGACGACCTCGGGGTGGCCGTAGACCTTGTCGCGCATCGCGTCCCAGAGCATCACCCGCTCGCCGTCGACGAGCTGCATGAGATCCTTGTCGCTCGACGCGATGACCACGCGCAGCCCCCGCTCCCTGGCGCGCGCGACGGTGACGGCCACGAGATCGTCCGCCTCGAGCCCCTCCTGGATGAAGATCGGGATGCGGTACGCCTCGACGATCTCCCGGCACCGGCTCATCTGCACCCCGAGATCGGGCGGCGGCGGGGGCCGGTGGGCCTTGTAGCGGGGGTCGAGATCGTCGCGGAACGTCTTGCCCGGGGAGTCCATCGCCACGCCGAGGTACGCGGGCTTGCGCTCGTCCACGAGCTTCGAGAGCATCGCGACGGTGCCGTACGTCGCATGAGTCGGTTCGCCGCTCGGGCTCGAGAGCGGGCTGATCGCGTGGTAGGCGCGGAAGACGTAGCCCGAGAGGTCGATCAGGTAGAGGACGTCCGGAGCTCCGGCCGGGGGAAGCGCGGTAGGGCGCATGGACATGGATCGACCCTTAGCACCTCGGCGCGCGGCCGTTCATCGAACCACGATGTCGCGCCGCATTGTCACCTCGAGGACGCGCCCCTCGCGCTCGACGCCGACGGTGACGCGCGTCCCCGCCGGGCCGCGGAGGCGCTGGATGCAGTCGGCGAGCGGGAGCTCCCTCGCGTTCTCGCCGTCGATGCGGACGATGACGTCGCCTTGCGCGAGCCCGGCGGACACCGCGGGCCCGCCCTCGATGAGGCCCGCGATCGTGACGCCGCTCGACGAGACCGAGAGCATCGCGCCGATGCCCGTGAGCTCCTCGCGCGATCCGCCGTCGTCCAGCATGCGGAGCTCGATGTCGGCCCGCACCGAGCCCGCGCCGCGCGCGTCGAGGCCGGACACGATCTTGGCCATGTACTCCTCGTGGCGCACGCGCACCGAGAACGGGCCGCTCGCGGGCACGCCCTGGAGCTCGTAGTCGCCGTTCGAGTCGGTGAGCGAGAGCGAGATCGCGTTCGCGCCAGACGAGGTCACGGAGTCGAGCTCGACCTGGGCCTCGACGACCGGGGCGCGCGACGCGGCGTCGACGACCCTGCCCCTCAGCGTCGCGCCCTGCGGCAGCACGATCCTCACGCGGTCGGCGGTGCGGCCCGCCTCGACGTCGACGGCCGCGCTCCGCGTCGGCGGGCGGCCGGCCGCGCTCACCGTCAGCACGTAGCGGCCCGGCGCGAGCTCGTCCAACCGGAACGCGCCGCCCGGATCGGACACCTTGCGCGCGCGGCCATCGACGCTCCCGCGCGCGCCGGACCCGGCCGGCTGGAACGACTCGATCGCCAGCAGGTACGCCGCGATGGGCCTGCCCGACTGATCCACGACCCCGCGCGCGCTCCCCCCCGCGGCGTTCATGTGGATGACGTTGTCGCGGCCCGCGGCGAGGCGCGTGGGCTCGCCCTCGCCGAACGGAGGCTGCGCCGCGGTCGCGGTGCAGCCGTCGGCCTCGGGCGGCAGCTCGAAGCGCCCCTCGGCGTCAGCGCTCGCCGACACGCCCGGCTCATCGCGGCAGCTGACCACGGCGCCGGCGCTGGGGCGGCCCTCCGAATCGAGGACCACGCCGCGGACCGGCTCAGCGCGCGCGGCCGTCGTCTCGCGCGGCGGCGGCGGCGCCGGCGGCGGCGCCTCGACCTCGACCTCGCGCGGCTCCGCGAGCTCCGGCTGCGGCGGAGGGAGCAGCGCCGTCGCGGGCTCGCGCCGCGCTGCCATCACGGGGTCGGGGTGCGGCACGAGCAGCCAGAAAAGGAGCGGCGCGACCAGCAGCGCCACGGACAGCAGGGCCGCGGAGAGCCAGGCCCTTTGCTGCGTGCCCGCCGTCCGGCTGTCCCACATGCCGTCCTCCGCCGCCGGTTCAGCGGCCGGCGTCGGCCTGGCCGGCCGAGCCCTCGTCCACGCCTTCGGGGGTCTCGCGCCCGTCGACCGGCGCGATCGCCGCCTCGTCGGTGGGGCCGAGCGCGGGGCTCTCCGGCTCGGCGGGCCACGGCGTCTCGCTGGAGGAGCCGCCGCACGCCCCGAGGAGCAGCGCAAAAGGTAGGAGCAAGGTGCCGGGCCGCATGGCCGGCATCCTAGCTCGTTTTGCTGGGGAGGTCATAACGGCCGGGCTCCTGGCCCGGCCACGAGCGAGCGCGGGGAGCGCCGGCTCAGCGCGCGGAGAGGTTCGTCCGGGCGATCCAGAGGCAGGCTGCGGCGTTGGCCGCGCACCAGACGACCAGGGCCATCCGGCCAAGGGGGCCGGCGACCTCACCGAGCACGACGACCGACGTGAGGTAGGCCGCCGTACCGACGGCGATGCCCGCGATCGCCGGCCGGAGCTTCTTCACGCCGAAGAAGATCGAGGTGAGGCCGAGCGGGATGAGCGCGTTGGCGAGCGGCAGCCAGCGGTGGACCGAGGCGCCGATCAGCAGGTCGAGGTCGGCGATCGGCCGGGCCAGCACGTCGACGGCGAGGTCCACGCGCGGCAGGAGCCACGGCGCGAAGAAGAACAGCCCCGGCCCCGCCGCGAGCGCCGGGAGGAGGAAGCTCGCCTGCCACGGGCTCGTGGCGTTCGCCTCCTTCTTGCGGGCGCGGCGGCTGACCCACATCGCGAGCACGAGCAGCGCGAGCAGCCGCACGACGATGTGGCTCTGCGTGACGCGCACGACCGAGCTCGCGGCGTCGAGGATGCCGGCCCCATAGAGGAGCTTGCCGCTGTCGGAGTCGTCGACGCTGCGCGCGCCTGAGCGGAGCGCGTCCTCGACCGCGCGCGGGTCCGACACGCCGAGGCTCACGAGCAGCGCCGCCGCGCCGGCCACGTGGGGCGCGGCCATCGAGGTGCCGCTGTACACCGGGTAGCCCTCGCACTTGTCGCGCCCGCGGTTGCAGATGGTCTGCTGGGTGACGTTCACCCCGGGCGCCGCGACGTCGACGCCCTGGCCGCGCGAGGAGAACCGCGCGATCTTGTCGTTCGCGTCGGTGGCGCTCACGCCGATGACGCCGTCGGAGGCGCCGGGGAACTGCACGCGCCCGCCGGTGTTGCCGGCCGCCGCGACGACGACCGTGCCGCGCGAGACCGCGTAGTCGATCGCGCTCTGGAGGACCTTGGAGTTGCGCGGCCCGCCGAGGCTCAGGTTGATGACGTGAGCGCCGTGCTCGGCCGCCCACCGGATGCCGTCGGCCACGTCGGCGGTCGTGCCCCAGCCGCTCTCGTTCAGCACCTTGACCGGCATGAGCCGCGCGTGAAACGCGAGCCCCACGGCCCCGAGGCCGTTGTGGGTCGACTGCGCGATCGTGCCCGCCACGTGCGTGCCGTGGCCCTGGTCGTCGTTCGCGTGGATCGTCTTGTTGACGAAGTTCCATCCCTCCACGCACTCGGTCGAGGCCAGGTCGGTGCCCTTGGTGAACGGCCCGTGCGTCTCGCACGCGATGCCGGTGTCGACCACGGCGACGGTGACCCCGCGGCCGGTGGCGAAGTCCCATGCGCGCTCGGCGCCCACGCGCGCCATGTGCCACTGGTCCTTCAGCAGCGGATCGTTCGCGACGAACGAGGCGCGCACCCAGGCGAGCGGCTCGGCCACCTCCACGCGCGGATCCTGTGCGAGCCGCTGCAGCGCCGCGCTGACCGGGCCATCCACGGTGGCGATCTGGATCCGGGTCTCCGAGGCGAGCGCGGTCGGCATGACGCTCAGCGAGAAGTCGCGCACGAGCGCCGCGAGCGCGCTGTCGTCGAGATCGTCGCGCGCGTCGACGACGATCTGCCCCGGGATGTCGTAGCTCGTCTCGTCGAGCTCGGAGGCCAGGCCGTGCAGCGGCTCGCCCGCGGTCGCGACCGGCTCGCTCAGGAGATCGAAGCCGTTCGAGCGATCGACATCGACGGGCAGCGCGGGGTTGGCGTACCCAGGGAGGCGGGGCTCGAGCATCCCCGGCGAGCGCGCCGCGAGCGCGACCCCGGCGCCTCGGCCGTCCGGTCCGTCGGCCCTGGCCGCGCCGGCTACGGCGACCAGCGCCGCTGCTGCGAGCAACGACGTCGCGAGCGCGCGTCCGCCTGGGTGAATGGCGGTCCCTGACCC